>JAISQC010000229.1 GCA_031274465.1 Synergistaceae bacterium
AATGAAGTCGGATATTTGCCAAAGAAGGGTGGATGCTAAAAAATGGATACCGCGAGAAAAAAAGAATTGCTCATGCAATATAAGGAAAGAAAAATCGTAGGCGGCGTATTCCTCATGAAGAACGCACTCAACGGCAAAACGTATTTGGAAGCAACCAAAGACATATGCGCAAGCAAAAGCCGATTTGATTTTTCAAAAAAGACCGGCTTGTGCGCATACAATATGATTCAGGATGATTGGAACGCTTCAGGCCCCGACTTCTTCTCATTAGAGATTTTAGAGGAATATGAAAAAAGCGACGCCCAGACGATGAAAGAATTTGAAACAGACATAGCCGCGTTAAAGGCACTTTGGGCTGAAAAACTGTCGACTGGGATGGGAATGGACAATCTGAACGAAAAGGACATCCTTGCGCTCAGATAGGACTACAGCAGAGCAGTGCAATTATCAGGCGCCTTAAAAAACGTCCCGTAACTGTCGTGATTTTGCTTTGCATTTTCACGAATGTATGGTATTTTTAAAAAAACATCCAGGAGGTCGGGAGCAGATGCGATATATGTACGCTCAGTTGCTGCAAGCTCTGAAACGGGGGGAGGAGGCTATACTCGTCACGACGTGCGGGGCGAGCGGCATCGCCCATGTGCTTCACACCGGCGACGCGGCTACCGGATGGTCTAACAAGCGGGGGACGGAAAACTCGCTGTGCATCGAAAAAAAGGGCACAGAGACCATGATAATCGAGCGCTTCCTGCCCCGGTCGCGCATGGTCGTGTTCGGCGGCGGGCACATCGCGGTCCCTCTCGTCCATATCGCGTCAATGCTGAATTTTGACGTCGTCCTGTACGACGACAGGCCGTCGTTTGCGAACGCCGCGCGTTTCCCAGACGCCCGCGAGGTCATCTGCGACAGTTTCGGCAAGGCTGGGCTCCGCGTTGCCATCCGCTCCTCCGATTACGCGGTCATCATCACAAGGGGCCACAAGCACGACGAAGAGTGCCTGAGGATCGTTTTGAGCGCGGCGCCGTACTATTCGGGCATGATCGGCTCGCGCCGCAGGGTTGCCATCGTCAAAAAACAGATGATGGCGGAGGGCTTCGACCAGGAACTGGTCGATCAGTTGCATTCGCCGATCGGGCTTGCCATAGGCGCGGTGACGCCGGAAGAGATCGCGATATCAATTTTGGCCGAGGTCGTGAAGGAGCGCCGCATGAGATTCTCGTGGGATGACGGCGGTTCGGCAATGGCGCGAATCGGCGAATCGACCGCAGACATGGAGATGCTGGAGTGGCTGGCGACGGGGGACGGCGAAAGCGGGGCGATGGCGACGGTGCTGTCTACGGAGGGGTCCACGCCGCGCGAGGCCGGGGCCAAGATGGTGGCGCGCTCGTCCGGCGAGGTCATCGGCAGCATAGGCGGCGGCTGCGCGGAAGCGGACGTCTTGCGCGATATGCGCGACGTCATCCTAAACGGCGGGTTCCTCTTCAAAACAGTTGACATGACGGACTCGGCTGATGAAAACGGCATGGTGTGCGGTGGGAAGATGGCAGTCCTCATAGAGAAAATCGAGACGGTGGGCGAGAAATAGAGTTCATGTACTGGGATTTCCGCGGCATAGTGACGGACTCCAAGCGTCGGTTTCGCGCGTCGGACGGCCCGATGACGCTCGAAATAGGCTTCGGCAACGGCGAATACCTGCAAAGCCTTGCCTCGTCAAACCCGGACGCTCTGGCGATAGGCATGGAGGTCTCCCAGTGGTGCATTTCCAAGGCGGCCAGAAGAACCCTTGCAAACGGACTTAAAAACATACGCCTCCTTTGGGGCGACGCGCGATATTTATTGAAATACGCCTTTGAGCCGGAAAGCGTGAGCGGGGTTTTCATGAACTTCCCGTGCCCTTGGCCGAAGCGGCGCCACGCGGACCGCAGGGTGGCGGGCGGCGGATTTGCCGAGCTGCTGGCCTCGCGCCTCGCGCATGGCGGAACTTTCAAGCTGACGACCGACGTCGGCTGGTACGCGGAGCAGACGAGACGCGCGTTCGCGGAATGCGGCGCGTTCGATGCGGCGCCCGTTGCCTGCAACCCGATATCGGGCTGCAGGACGAAGTACGAGCGAAAATGGCGCGGCATGGGGCGCGACATATACGAGCTGGTCGCCGCAAAAATTGCCCCGGCTCGGACCCATTTCGCACATGAAGGGGATGACGGGCCAATGGAAGAGTTAGAGGCGCCGCTTCGCGGCTCGCGCGATTTTAGCGCGGATATTTTGTCCTTGGCGGGCGATGTAGTCGAGGGGCCGGATTACAGGGCCGTGTTTCGCGAAGTGTTTTTGAGCGAGGGCGATGCGGCTCTCGTCAAGGTGATCTCCGTGGACGAGGGCTTCGAGCAGCACTACTATCTGAAAATAATTTACAGCGAAGGCAAATTGCGGGCGCGGGCAGACTCAGTCGGGCATCCGTACAAAACGCCCGCCGTTCGGGAATCGTTGAAGCACGTCATGCGGAAACTCGCGTAGGCGCGGGCGAATCAGAGGCTCTTCGAGCGCGCGTATTTGTTGAAAGCTATGTAGGCCACGACGAGCAGCGGTGACGTGGCGACCACCCCCAACGCTGCGGTAAGGCCGATTTTGTCGGCCAACATGCCTATCGGCGCCGCCACCATATTCGCAACTCCCCACGATACCCCCATTACCAGCGAACTCGCGGCGCTTCTGGAGTTCGGAAGGTACTCTTGGGCCATCGCGGTCGTCACGGAGCTTGTGGCGGATATGCAGGCCCCTCCCAGCACGAAAAGCGCGACTGACGCCATCCCCTCCAAAAAAACCGCAGGGACCAGAAACAGCGGGGATAAAGCCAGCATCAGGACTATCACCCTCGTCTTGCCCAAGACGTCTGCCATCCTGCCGCCAAAGAGCGTAGCTGCGGATTGTGCTATCGTGAACGCGAATAGTATCGAGCCGCCGACCTCCAAGCTTCCCCCCCTCTGAGTGAAGAGCATAGGCAGAAAGACCCTTATGCCTTGCGACGCCGAGTCTCGCACGATGGATATTATCACCAGGGGGAGGCAGACGTGAAGCACGCGCAGAGTGCTGTGCGCGAAGCTCTCGTCGGGCGCGGGTTGCGCCGCTCCCTTTGCAGAACCCGGCGCCGCGCTTTTCGGCGGCAGGAAGCGGCTTGTGGCCAGGATCAGGGCAAACAGCGGCACTAGCATCGACGGGATGAAGCTCCGCCCAAGCGCGCGAAGCAGGCCTACGGCGTAAAGCGGGCTCAGTGCCGCGCCGAGCGTTCCGGCTGCGGAGAATACGGCGACGTACGCCCCGAGGTTTTCCGTTCCCCCAGCCAAGCCCGCTATGCCGTGGCTCTGCGGATGAAAGCTCGCAGTGCCTATCGCCATTATCGAGACGAAAAGCAGGGCTATCCAGTAATTCGGGGCGACGCACAGAAGATACGCCCCTCCTGCCGTGAACATCGGCGCCCAGAGGGTGAAAACCGGCTTATCCCTCTTGTCGGCGAAATAACCTGCCAGAGGCTGAACCAGCAAGTTGAGCGCGCCGAACGCGGTGTTGAGAAATCCGGCTTCGGCCATCGTAAGTTGCAGCCGGCTCGTGATCTCGGGCAAAAAAGTTGGGAGCATCGTGGGATGAAGGTCGTTCAGGAAGTGCATGAACGACGCGGCCGCCAGTGAGTGAAGCCTGGTCCTTCCGGAACTGACCCCAGCGCCGGAAACGCGCCTCAGCATTTGCGGTTTTCTCAAATCCCTTCCCCCATTCGAAGCCGTTCACCCAAAAGGCATCGGCAAAACTGTATAATTATACCTCTTGAAGTTTACAGGAGGGGACGATTTGCGCCAAAACAACGCTAAAAGAATTCGGCCCACGTCGGGCAAGGTTTTGTCCGCCCTGTTCAATATCCTGAACTCCGCTGGGTTGAATGACGTCGATTTCCTTGACCTGTTCGCGGGGACGGGGCGTGTCGCGCTGGAAGCGCTGGGCAGGGGCGCTCGCAGCGCCACCTGCGTCGAGGCCGACAGAACTTTGGCGCGGGCGATATCATCCCATTTCGGGGATGCGGGATACGCGGGCAGGGCGAGATGCGTCTGCTCCGACGTGCGGAGGGCGATACCCAGCCTTGCCAAGGAGGTAGAGGCCGGGTGTCCAGCGTACGGCGTGATATTCGCCGACCCTCCCTACGACAGCGGATGGGGGGGGGTTCTGCCCCTCCTCATCGCGGAAAACCGGCGCCTGATGGCCCAAGGGGGCGTTTTTATCTTCGAGCGGTCATCGCGGGAGACGCCTGTGGATATTTTCGTCCCTAGGGATGATAGAATATACGGCGAGACTGTGATGTCGTTTTACTGGAACCGGGAGGCGAATATTGCTTGAACAGAGCGGTATACCCAGGGTCGTTCGACCCATTCACGAACGGGCACCTCGATATAACGCAGAGGGGCGCTACGATATTCGACGAGCTGATAGTGGCGGTGCTGGTGAACGCGAGCAAAACCGCGATGTTCAGCGTCGAGGAGCGCCGAATGATGGCCCGCGAGGCGGTTGTCCATATTCCGAACGTTCGGGTGCTCTCGTTCGACGGGCTCTTGGTGGACTTCATGCGCAAGGAGCGCAGCAGGGTGATCCTGCGCGGGTTGCGCGCGCTGACCGATTTCGAGTACGAATTCCAGCTCGCCCAAATGAACAAGCAGCTCGCGCCGGAGACTGAGACTTTTTTCATGGTTACCGACGCGAGGTACGCCTATCTGTCGAGCCGAGGGGTCAAGGAAGTCTTCCAGTTGGGCGGTGCGATTCACGAATTCGTCCCGCCCGGGGTGTTCAGGAGGATGCGCGAGCGGGTTCCGCCCCGAGACATAAAATAGATGGCGGCATGAAATCGTTCGCGGGCGGCTCGCCTGCGTTGAAAATTTAAAACGATTGTATTTTCGGCGCGACACTCTGATATACTTATATTGCCAGAGAGGGGGCGGCGTATGAAAAATCTGTTCGATAAGGCTCAAATTGGGCGATTGACGCTGCAGAACCGTTTCATACGGGCCGCCATCGCCGATAAAACATTTGACGGCTATATCGACGACTCCATTATAAAGACATACGCCGATCTGGCCTCCAGCGGAGTGGGCGCGATCGTCACCGGGAACATGCTCGTGGACGGCGAGGAAAAATTGCTGCCCGTCGTGGCCCTGTGCAGCGACTCGTTCATTGCGGGCCACAAAAAACTGGCCGAAGCGGTCCACAAACACGACGTGAGGATCATCGCGCAACTCGCGTACGTGGGGTCGTACACGGCCACCGGGGACAACGGCGGGTTGGTCTCGATCGCGCCGAGCTCGGTTCAAAACCTGGTTACCAGCACGCCAGCGCGCGAGATGAGGCTTGGCGAGATAAAACTGGTCCAGAAAAAATTCGCCGACGCCGCAGTGAGGGCGAAAATGGCCGGATACGACGGAGTGGAGCTTCATAGCGCCCACGGCCTGTTGTTGAGCCAATTCCTAACGCCTTATTACAACCGCAGGACCGACGCCTATGGCGGCCCCATAGAGAACCGGGTTCGGATGCTGAAGGAGACGTGCGACGCCATACGCTTCGCGACCGGCTATGATTTCCCGGTCTGGGTCAAGATAAACAGCACAGACGGGATAGAAAATGGGATAACGGGCGATGATTTCAACGCCGCTTGCAAGGAATTGGCGGCTTCGGGGGTTGACGCCATCGAGGTGAGCGGCAACTGGGTCCCTCACTCGCTCAATTTAGGGGCGTATTTTAAGGATGCCGCTGCCGCAGTGGCTGAGGAAAACGACGTCCCCGTGATACTGACCGGGGGCAACAGGAAAACGAGCGAGATGACGGAGATATTGAACAGCACCGGGATAGAGTTCTTCGGAATCGCGAGGCCTTTTTTGAGGGATGCCGGGCTGATCGACAGATTCCGCCGCGAATGCGGCTTGGACTAGCGGTGCCCATGCCGCCCGTCGCGCGAAGGCGCGGCGGGCGGCGTTAGGGAACCGCTAATTAAATAACCTTTGGCTGCAATGGGCGTATACGGCGGAATTCACGCCGGGGACAGCGCGCCCCGATTTTATATCTGTCAAAAAAAGAATCCTCGGGCGATGCCCTGCTACGACTGCGGTTCTTTTTTCGCCATCCGTATCGACGAGGAACGAATCCACCCCATTTCGCCGAAAAGAACATTTAATTAGCGATTCCTTAACTTCCCGCCTTAAGACGCTTTGGCTATTTCCTTTCCCGCAAGAGTCGAATCTTTCACGTCGGAGTCGAAATTCACTGACCCCTTCTCGTGGGTCTGCGTCCAAGTCTTGATCGGAAGCCCCCATACCTTTATGAACCCGACGCTTGCGGCGTGGTCGAACGAATCCCCCTCGGAATACGTGGCGAGGTCGTAACGATAGATGGCGTCCGCGGACTTCATGCCCTCGACGACGGCCTGTCCCTTGTACAGCTGGAGGCGGACGGTTCCGTTGACGACTTCCTGCGTCTTGTCGACGAACGCCTGGATCGCCTCCATCAGGGGAGAGAACCAGCAGCCCTCGTAGGTCATCTCGGCGAACCTCTTCTCGATGTCTCCTTTTGCCCTCATGACGTCCTTGGCAAGCGTGATGGTCTCAAGAGCTTTGTGAGCGGTTATCAGCGTGACCGCTGCGGGGCACTCGTACACCTCGCGGCTCTTGAAGCCGACCAGCCTGTTTTCAACCATGTCGATCCTGCCGACGCCGTGCGCGCCGGCAAGCTTGTTGAGAGCTCCGATGAGCTCGATCCCGCCCATTTTCCGGCCATCGACGGCGGTAGGGATGCCCTTCTCGAAGGTTATCTCGACGACCGCTGGCTTGTCGGGGGCTTCGAGAGGGTCAACGGTGAGGCCGTACGCGCCTTTTGGCGGCTTGTTCCAGGGGTCTTCCAGCACGCCGCACTCGCAGGACCTGCCCCAGAGGTTGTCGTCGAGGCTGTACGGGCTCATCCTCGTCGTCGGCACCGGCACGTTGTGTTTCTCTGCGTACTCCATCTCCTGCTCGCGCGACATATGCCAGTCGCGGACCGGCGCCAGCACCTTGATGGTCGGGTCGAGAGCGCCCGCGCACACCTCGATGCGGACCTGGTCCTGCCCCTTGCCGGTACAGCCGTGGGCTATGGCTACAGCCCCCTCTTTTTGGGCTATGTAGACCAGAGCCTGGGCGATGAGGGGGCGCGAATAAGCGGAATTGAGTGGGTATACGCCCTCGTAAAGCGCGTTCGCCTTGAGGCCGGGCCAGATGAAACGCTCGATCATCTCGTTTCGCAGGTCGAGCATGTGGGCCGTGACCGCCCCAGTCTTTATGGCCTTCTCGTTTATCTCCTCCATGTTGTCCGCCTGCTGCCCAACGTCCGCCGTCATGGTGATGACGTCGTAACCCTGTTCCATGAGCCACGGGATCGCCACCGACGTGTCGAGCCCCCCGCTGTACGCCAGAACCACCTTGTCCTTTTTAACCGCTTTCTTCGGTGCCATTTTAATCGCCTCCATTTTTTTTGAGCAATAAAAAAAGCTCGCCCCTCATCCTCCATTGCGGAAGAAGAGGGGCGGGCTTTGATTCGTCTTAAACCCGCGGTGCCACCCTCGTTAGCCCCGAAGACCGATATTAGGGCCGCCTCGTTTCAAGTCCTGTGACGGGAACTCCCCGGATGCCTACTTGGCGCAAAAAAACGCGCCTTTCTTCGGCATCAGCTCAGGGGCGCGGGCGTGTTACGCAAAAAAGTTCTTCGTCTTATGCGAGAGGCGCTTTCAGCCTTAGACGCCCCATCTCTGTCGCCAGTGCGAGGAAGCCATGTCCCCTTCGACGCTGCTATTATGGAACTTTATAAAACTATTGCATCGGAATCGTCGCAACGTCAAATATATGAACAATACCCTCGCCTCCTTCGCACCAGTAAAATCACTCAATTTAGTGCTGCATATCTTATCACTTATTTACCGCTTGTCAATAGAATCGGGATTGCATAGAATCGGGATGGCTAGATATCCCACCCTCTTCACATTTTTGTATTTTGGCAATAAAATAAAAAAACAATAATTAAATTGTAAAAGGGAGCTTTGTCGCATCGATGGCAAAAAAACCCCTGAGAAGGACGCCGGAAGAACAGCGAAGCTATACGATGAGCCGCATCAAGAGCAGCAACACGGGCATTGAGGCGACGCTTACCAAGGCGCTCTGGCGCGAGGGCATACGATACAGGAGAAACTACAAGGCCCTCCCCGGGAGGCCGGACATCGCAATCACCAAATACAGGATCGCCATCTTTTGCGATGGCGAATTTTGGCACGGAAAAGACTGGGAGAGGAAGAGGCCCGACATTCGGAGCAACCGCGATTACTGGATGGCCAAGATCGAGCGCAACATAAACCGCGACAATGAAATCAACAGGAAGCTGCAACATTCCGGGTGGCTGGTCATGCGCTTCTGGGGAAAGGACATCCAGAAAAACCTC
>JAISQC010000231.1 GCA_031274465.1 Synergistaceae bacterium
CGATGGCGTTCGCCACTGCCCCAATTGCTTCCCCAAATGCGGTGGCTTCAACCAGCGGATGGTGGGAAAGCTCGATTGCTTTCAAAGTTGGCGGCGCAATGGCGCTCGCGTCGATACCAATCATCGCATTCCTTGGCTATCCCATTGCGAGGTTCATAGTCGAACGGTAAGGCTGGGTTTGCCCTTTACTGCGATTCGCTGTTTGAATGTGCTGCTTTTCTGGTGGGAAGTGGCGGGATGAGATTTTTTGACATACATCCGCGCCGGTGGTTCTCGTGGCCCGGATGATGATTGCGGTCAGAGACAAAGCCCCGAACCGCGAGAAATATGTGCAGGAACTCTTGAAAATCCTGCGCGAACGGGACTATGATATGGAGCGCAGAAGGTTTATTATGAAATTTATCGGCAATATTCTTAACGTGAAAAGCGACGATATAAGCGCGGAACTGAGGAGTGAATTTTACATGCAGTGGGTGCCGATGAGCGAAGTCAAGAAGGAAACCTGTATTGAGTATGCTAGCGAGCTCCAGCTATAAATCATGATGAAAACGGCGGCAGTAGTAAAATGCCGCCCGCCGAATCAACTAGCGGTTGAATTGCTGACGCGAAAATGATGCTACAATGATATGAAAAAGGGAGTGTGACGTTATGCGGGCTTTTCAAGGATATATCGAAAACGGAAGGATCATCCCCGTCGATATGCCCCAAGTACAGGATGGTCTCCGAGTTATCATCACGGTGTTGGATAGCGCCCAAACGACATTTGAGCGGGACGCTCGAATGATTAAGGACGATTTTACGCGGGATAACTCCGATATTCGCTCCTTAACTGATTATGTTTCAAACATCGATGACGTTGGCGAGGATCGCTTTATCAATCCCCGGTTTAAGGCTGGCGCTTTGACATCTTCTGACTTTACAGCTCTGAAACTCGATACGAGGAACTTTAAATTCGACCGCGAAGAAGCGCATGAACGCTGAAAGGGCTTTTCTGGACACCAATCTATTCGTTTACTTGTATTCTGAAACAGATCCGGCGAAACGAGAGAGGGCTTTTGCCGCAATCAACACATTTGATCGTGTAGTGAGCACTCAGGTATTGAATGAATTTTGCAGTGTGGCGTTGCGAAAACTGCTCCATCCAATCCAAGCCGTTAAAACCTCAGTCGGAGAAATTCGCGAAACCTGCCGCCTTGCAGCAATCAATGACACGACTATCATGAAAGCCCTCGACATACACGAAAAGTACGGTTATTCCTTCTATGATAGCCTCATTATAGCGTCCGCGCTCGAACAAAAATGCCGTTATTTGCTTTCAGAAGATATGAATGATGGGCAAGTAATCGAGGGACAATTGACTATAGTGAACATATTTTCAAGCAAATAATGGAGGATAAATAGTTGCGCACCAGCCGCCGTCGACAACTATTGAGGTTGCGCGGAATTTTTTGGAAATTGGGTTGCCCGTTGATTTGTTTTTCATTCCATGTCGGCTTTTGAGAACTCGGGCATCCTCCACGTCAAGAAGGCGGAGTGCCATATAATCAGGACGGCGATTCCAAAGGCCAGCGCAAATCCGGCGTTCAGGTACGACCCTGCCGTTTCGCCCGGGAATTGGTTGATTATGACTCCAGAGCCCCACTGGAGAACTATGACGGCGATATACAGCAGCATCTGCCCCGTGCCGATGGCAAGCCCCGCTCGCGAGATCGGCACGAGCGATTTGAGCGTGCTTATGCTGAAGACCATGCAGGTAGACGAGCCGACGCCGATAAAAAATCCGATAGTCCCCATGACATGAGCCGGAAGCCCCAGCAGGGCGCTTGCCATATAAGCGCACCACGCAGCGCCGAGCGGCGCAAGCGTCATCAGCATCCCGGACCGGATATCCTTCGATTTCTGGGCGAACCTCGCGCCGCACATGGCCCCTATGACGAGGCCGATGCTCACCCACGTGGTCCAGAAGCGGGCCGTTTCCTCTCCTGCGCCGCTCGAGACGGATATCCAGCTCACGCCCCACAACCCCTGTAGCGTTATGACAGCGGCGCTGACGATGGACCAGGCGTAGACTATCAGGCGGAGGCTCTTGTTGCCCACTATAAACGCCAAGCCGTGCCGGATGTCCTTCCACGTGTCGGCCAACAACCCTAGCAATCCGCCGGCGGTGCGCGTTTTATCCGGAGGCGCCCCGTCAAGCTCGATGTTCATGTTGCGGCAGAGCCAGAGGATGATCGCCGCGCAAAGCGCCCAGACGGTGAAGATGAGAAAGACCCCTCTGTATCCGAGCCGGTCCATTAAAATCCCAAGAGGGGCGACAGCCGCTACCGTTCCCAGATTGCCGATCACTTGCACGAAACCCACCCAGAACGGATATTCCTCTATGGGGAACGCGAGAGCCGCGTAAATGTATATTCCGGTGAAATACGCGGCGAGGCCCAAACCGCAAAAGAAACGCGACATCCCTATCAAAATGGGGGAGGGGGATACCAGCAAGAGCGACGAGCCGACTGCCGCCATCGCTATGCCTATGGCGCACGACCTCACCGGGCCGGTCCTGTCGCTGATCGCCCCCCAGACGTTCTGAGTGAGGCCGTACGAGTAGAAGAACAGGCTGGAGAGGAAACCGACGAGCGACGCGGAAAAACCGTACGCCTTGCCCATGTGGGGCAGTATGACCCCCGACGAAATGCGTTGAAGGCTGCTGTAAAAATAACAGATGACGATGACCGCGAACAGCGACATGATCTTTACGGATTTTCCCCTGAGGATCGAGGGCGCCGGCATTTTCGCGATCTTTTTCGGCGATGCGCTCATGATTGTTTTTTTATTATCTCCCAATATATTTGGTATCCATCCAGAGAATACTGAGGATAGTTCTTCTTCATCGCGTCGTACGACTCGATTATGTGCTCCCCGAGCGTCCTTCCGGCGAGGCAGGGGTCGTGGCTCTCCAGCGCCCTTATGATCGTCTCGTGCTGGTGCCTTATGTGTTCGAACCAGCTATTGTCCTTCAGCACCAACTGGCTGTGGACGAACGCGTTGTTCCGTTCGATCATGCTCGCTATGCTTTCGTTTATGCGGGACAGTAGGGCGTTGTGGGCTGCCTCCGTCTCCAGATGGTGCAGCAGAGACTCCCATTTCGCCCCTGCCTCCTCCGATTCCTCGGACCCGGCAAGCCGGGAAAACTCCTCGAAGCAGTTCCACAGCTTCTCCAGATCGCTCTTTGTTCGCCTTATCGCCGCCGCCTCGACCGCAGGGACGCATATCATCATCCTGACTTCCATCTGCATTCGCATGAACTCGACCGGAGGGAGCTGCATCTGCTGCAGGTTGTGCACGAGCTTGTCCGTGTTTTGCGACTTCACGAAAACGCCCTGCCGCTCCTTCTTTTCGATTACGCCCATGGCCTCAAGGGAGATCATCGCCTCCCTGAGCACGTTTCTGCTGACGCCAAGCCGCTTTGCCAGCTCCCTCTCCGGCGGGAAGCGGTTTCCCGCCTTGTAATTTTCCTCGCCGGCTATCTTTACGAGCGCGTCGATCACGCTTTCCTTCTTGCTGTCAGCCCTCAATTCAAAGCGCACCTCTTTTGGCGGTCAATCCATGAAGAGACCGCCGTTGACGTTTATGGTCTCGCCGACGATGTACCGCGCCTCTTTCGAGCAGAGGAACGCGATCACGTCCGCAATTTCAGATGGTTCCGCCAAGCGCCCGAGCGGGATTTTTTTGACCGCTTCCTTCCATCGCTCGCCTTTGGTGACGTTTGGCGTGGCAACCCAGCCGGGCGCGACCGCGTTCACGAATACGCCGTACGGGGCGGCCTCCCTTGCCATCGATTGCGTGAAGCTGATGACCGCCGCTTTCGAGGCGCTGTACACCGAGTTGCCAGGCCCCGGGGTTTTCCCGTCTACGGACGCGAGATTGACGATCCAGCCTTTTTTCCTGTCTATCATACCACGTACGAATGTCTGCGTTGCGAGGAATGTCCCCTTCAGGTTGACACCCATTATGGAGTCCCACTCCGAATCCGTCACGTTCACGACGAGTCCGTCCGGGAATATCCCGGCGTTGTTTACGAGGATATCGACCGGCCCGGAGGCGGACTCCGCTTCTTCCCGCATCCTCGACATGTCCTCGCGCCTCGATATGTCGCCCGAGACGTGCAAGATATTCCCCTTGCCATCGCCGAGGGATTTCGCGACAGCGAGGGCCCGCTCCGGCGAGAGGTCGCAGAGGGTCACGGAGTCTCCGGTGTGCGCGAATCGCGCGGCCACGGCGGCCCCGATGCCGCCGCCCGCGCCAGTGACGAACACATGCCGCCTTATTTCGTTTGCCATCATTCAACCCCCCAGATATGAGTCCTGAATGCTCTTGCTGTTCATCAGGTTTGCCGCCGTGTCCTCGGCTATGATCCTGCCGACCTCCAGTACGTAGCCCTTGTCCGCTATCGATAGCGCCATCTTGGCGTTTTGCTCGACCAGAAGGATCGTGACTCCCTCGTCGTGTATGTCCTTGATGATCTTAAAGACCTCCTTGACGAGGACCGGCGACAACCCCATCGATGGTTCGTCGAGGAGCAGTATTTTGGGGCGCGACATGAGCGCCCTGCATATCGCGAGCATCTGCTGTTCCCCTCCTGAGAGGAAGCCGGAGAGGTGATGCCTGCGTCCCTCCAGTTGCGGGAATTTTTTGAAAAAATACTCGATATCCTCCCCAACCTCGTCGTCGTTTCGGACGTACGCGCCCATCTTCATGTTCTCGTAGACCGTCTGGCGGGCCAGGACCCTGCGGCCCTCGGGGCAGTGGGCTATCCCCAGCGCGATGATCTCGTGCGGTTCCAGGCCGATCAGGCTCGTGCCTTCGTAGGTTATGGTCCCGCTTTTGGGTTTCATAAGCCCCGAAATGGTCTTAAGCAGCGTCGTCTTGCCGGCGCCGTTGGCACCGATCAGGGTCGTCAGCGCGCCCGGTTCGAGCGAGATGGACATATCGTGCAGGGCGTCTATTTTGCCGTAGGACACTACGAGATTGTCGATGGCCAGCACGTCACTCTTCCTCTTTTCCGAGGTATGCCTCGATTACCTCGTGGTTTGCCTGAACCTCGGCAGGGGTCCCATCCGCTATCTTCTCCCCGAAGTTGAGCACGGCCACCCTGTCCGAAATGCCCATTATCAGCTTCATGTTGTGCTCTATCACGACGACCGTGGGGCCCTTGTCCCTTATGTCTTTTATGAATTTCATCATCTCAACGGTCTCGCTCGGGTTCATTCCCGCTGACGGCTCGTCCAGAAGGAGGAGCGACGGCTTGCTGATGAACGCCCGGGCTATTTCCAGTCGGCGTTTTTTCCCGTAAGGCAGGTTGCCGGCCGTAATATGCGCCACATCGAGGAGGCCGAACGAGTCGAGGACCTCTTCGGCGTCCTTGCGCCCCCTGATCTCCTCCGGTATCGCGTCCGGTTTTTTGAAAAGTATTTCGGTGAATTTCGGGCGAAGCTGGGTGTGCATCCCTACCAGCATGTTCTGCAGCACGCTCACCTGGTCGAACAGCCTGATGTTCTGGAACGTGCGAGTGATGCCGCTTTTGGCCGTCTCGAAGACCGGGCGCCCCGTTATGTCCCTGTTTTTGTAGTGAATCTTGCCGTCCGAGGGCTTGTAGAAACCGGTCAGCACGTTGAACAGCGTGGACTTGCCGGCGCCGTTTGGCCCGATGACGCCCAGTATCTCCCCCTCGTTCACCGTCAAGTTCACGTTCGTGAGGGCCTTCACCCCACCGAAGTGTCTGGAAAGTTTCTCAGCCCTGAGCAGTTCCGCCATATACCTCAACCCCCACTGTCTTTTCTCGAATTTTTCCCGCCGAGCATTCCGAGCCTGACCGCGATGAGGCGCTCGCCGACCCCCTCCTTGCCCAAGAGGCCGTTGGGGAAGTACAGCATCATCACGACCATCAAAATGCCGACGAAGAGAAGCCTGTACTCGTAGAAACTGCGTGAAATTTCCGGCAGCACGACTAGGATGAAAGTTCCGACGAGCGAGCCGGCGAGGCTCCCGAGCCCTCCGAGGATGGCCATCTGCAGTTGGTATATGGACTCGTCGAGCGTGTAGTTGAACGGCGACGCGTACTGCGTGTAATGCACGAAGAGCGCGCCTGTGAGGCCGGTGAAAACCGAGCCTATCGCGAAGTTCAGGATTTTGTAGAGCTGCACGTTTATCCCAGAGTACTCCGCCGCTATCGAATCGTCCCTTATCGCCTCGAACGCCCTGCCCATTCTGGAGTTGCAGATTCTGTGCATCGCGATGAAAGAGGCGGCCAGGAAGAAAAGCGCCAGGTAGTAAAAGCGCGTGTTGGTGTCGAAATGGAACCCGAAGATGTTGGGCTGAGGAACCCTGCTGATGCCCATGACCCCGCCGGTGACCGGTATCCAGTTGAGGAAGACGATCTGGCAGATTGCATTGAAGCCGATCGTCACGAGGGTCAGGTAGTCGAACGCGGATTTTCTGCATAAAAACCCGAGCACGGCCCCGATAAGCCCGGAGAATGCGCCGGAGATCAGAAAAGCCGCGATGAAAGGCAGCCCCATCTTGACCGTAAGGATCGCGGAGCAGTACGCTCCGAGGCCCATGAATGCCGCCCGCCCCATGTCGAGCTGCCCGCAGAAACCCACTATCAGGTTTATCGACAGCGCCACGACCGAGTACATGTAAAATATGTTCACTATCCTCACGTAATACTCGTTGCGGATGATCGGCGGAATTAGCAGCGCGAACATGAACAGCAGTATCTTATATTTGTTCTTCATATCTTTTCCGCTATCTGCGAGGGGAAAAATCCCTGCGGCCTGATGAGGATGAAGGTGATCAGAATGAGCCACACCAAGGCATCCTTGTAGAGCGTCGAGACGTACCCGGCGACCATGCTCTCTATCAGCCCAAGCATTATGGCCCCAATGACCGCGCCCTTGAGGCTGCCGACCCCGCCTATTATGGCAGCCATCCACGCTTTTAACGTCCCGAGCGCGAAGCCTATGCCGACGAAGATGGTGTCGTAATACGCGCAGAACAGGATGCCCCCTATGACTCCCAGCGCCCCTCCGATCCCGTATACTATCGAGATCGTTCGGTTAACGGGAACCCCTAGGAGCGCGGCGGTCGGGATGCTCTGCGATATGGCGATTATCCCCTGCCCGATCTTCGTCTTTTTGAGGAAGAGGGATATGATGACCATGAACGATATGGCGGCTATGAATATATATATCTGAAGGGTGCCCACGACAATTCCCCCCAAGTGAAGCTGAGTGCCCCGGAAGCCCAGTTTCATGGGATACGTCTCCGGCCCCCATATTTTGAGGATGGCGTTCCTCATTATGTAGGCCACCCCGACCGCGGAGATCGTCGGCGTCACGCGCCCGGAGAACCTGACCGACCTGTAGGCGAAGCGCTCCACCAGTATATTCAGGATGTATCCCGAGACGACCCCGCCGAGGATGGCTATGATTGGGTGGATTCCGGCGGTGACCAGCCCCAGCACCACAAAACAGCCAAGGGCGTAGACGTCCCCGTGTGCGAAGTTCAGGAGCTCCAATATCCCGTAGACCATGTTGTAGCCGATCGTTATAAGAGCATAGACGCTTCCTATGCTGAGACCATTTATCAAATGTTGCAAAAACATCTGCCTCACCTCTTATTATGTAATCGGCAGGGGTTCATGGAACCGCTGCCGATTACTTCTTTTTCAATTAGCGGTGCGCCGGCCTCAGCTCGGCGATGGGATCAGCGGTTTGATCATTCTTCGTAGCGCGTGAATTTTTGGTCCTTGACGACGAGCATGAGCGAATCCTTGTCCACGTCTCCGAACTCGTCGAATTTGAAGTTCCCGGTCACGCCCTCGAACAGTTCGATTTCGTGCAGTGCCTTTATGAGGGATTCTCTGTCGGTTCCGCCTCTTTCATATGCCAATTTTACGAGATATACGATGTCGTACGCGTCAGCGCCCCACTCTCCAGGCCGCTCTTTCGCCGCATTGAGGAAGTTGTCGATGAATTTGGCCTGCCTCGGCCTGGTGTCGAACGGGTCGAACGGCGCCACCACGTAGAAGTTCTCTGTCGCGTCCCCGCCGATTTCGATCAGCTTTGGGTGAGAGCAGCTGCTGCTGCCCGCGAGCTGGACGTTCAAGCCCAAGTTCTTCGCCTGCTTGGCGAAAAGCCCGCCCCCGGTGTAGTCGCCGAGGAAGAGGACGCCATCGACCCCAAGCCCCTTGTATTTCGTTATGATCGCCGAATAGTCGCGGTCTACCCCGGAGATGAACGAGTCCTCAGCGACCACCTCGACGCCGAGTTCCGGAATGGCCGCGGCGGATACGTCGCGCATCCCCTTGCCGTAGTCGGAGTTCTCCCATATCAGCGCGGGCTTCTTCATCCCCAGCTTTTTGATCGCGAACTCGCAGAGCTGCTTCGACATGATGTCATCGTTGGTGATGACCCTGAAATAGTTGCCGTACCCGAGGCGCGTGATGCTGGCGCTGGTATTGCTGGGGGATATGACCGGGAGCCCGGCTTTCTGCCATATTGGGAGCGCCGCTATGCTGCAGCTCGAATTGTTGTGGCCGAGAACGAAGAGCAGGTCCTTGTCGAGCGAGTATTTTTGAGCGATGATCGTGGCCTGGTTCGGCGTCCCCACGTCGTCGGCGACCTCAAACTCCACCTTCTTGCCCCCTATGCCGCCGCTCGCGTTGATCTCGTCCACCGCGATCTGCGTGCCGGTTTTCATCTGAAACCCCTGTCCCGCGCTGTCCCCGGTCATCGGACCGACCACCAGGAACTTGACCGTGTCCGCCGCGTAACATGCGGACGCCCCTGCCAGCAATATGGATATGCAGATTGCAAATATTATTTTTTTCATAATGTCTCCTTTCATAAAGGCTCGCAAACCTCCCGCCAAATTACCATGAAACACGCGCTGAAACTGAACAAATCATTTCTTCGGCTATCGTCGATGCGCATCATCTCCTTGAGTTGCTTCAAAAAACAAAAACAGCACTGCCCCTACCCACTTGACTCTTGGTTCAACCAGTGGTCAAATTATATCAATTTGATGGGATAAGGGCAAGCAAAATTTGAAATAAAATTTAATAAAAAATCGCAATAATTCCGAATGGTATATTTATACTGTGGTTTTGGCTGATTTTAAGCTCCCTCACCTCTGCAAAATGTAGCAATTAAATTCATTTTGGGAGATAATTAATTACTTAAAATTATTCTTGACAATGCCGCGAAACGATCTAAAATAATATTAGACTTTGGTGCGACCTCTGGTCAGACCACAGCGCCCGCAAGACGCAAATGGAGAAAATTTTATGAAAAGCTCCGCCCGGGGGAGAATTTTTAAGATAGCGCGTTACGCGATACACGATGGGCCTGGGATACGCACGACCGTTTTCATGAAGGGCTGTCCGGCCAGGTGTTTATGGTGCTGCAGCCCGGAGTCTCAGAGTTTTGAGGCCCAGATCGTCTGGAAAGAGGGGCTTTGCTCCCGCTGCGGCCGTTGCGTCCGGCAATGCCCAAACGGGGCGCTTTCGCTCGATGGCCGGTCGGTCATAGTGGAGGCACGGCGGTGCACTATATGCGGGGAGTGTTCCAGCGTATGCCCGGGCAACGCCATCGGGATATGCGGGCAGGATGTGACGCCCCTTGAGCTTTTGGAGACGGCCTCGCGCGACTTGCCGTTTTGGCGGCGTTCGGGCGGCGGGGTGACGGTATCGGGAGGGGAGGCGCTGGCCCAGCCCCTTTTTTTGAGGGAGTTTCTGGAGTTGTGCAGGAGCAGGTCGATTCACACGGCGATAGAGACGTGCCTTTGCGCGGACCGTTCCGCCGTCGCGATGATTTCAGAGCTTGCCGATTTTATACAGTTCGACATAAAGGCGATGTCGCCAGTTTTGCACAGGCGCCTCACGTCGGTCGACAACGGCAGAATCCTGCAAAACGCCTCGTTCCTGCTTAAGCAGAACCTCGCCCCGCTGGTCAGGTTCCCGCTCGTCCCCGGGTGCAACGACGATGAGGGCGAGCTGAACGCGCTGGGGGAGTTTCTGGCTGAAAACGGCCCCGGCTCGGCACTTGAAATACTCCCTTATCACCGGCTGGGTGTCGGCATGTACGGGGCGCTTGGCCGCGAATACGCGCTGCCCGATACCCCGGTCCCGTCAAAGGCGGAGATCGACAGGGCGGCGGCGATTTTGGGGCGATATCCCATAAATATAATCTCATAGACCGAATACAGGAGGTGCCGGCAATGATCATGACCGAAGAAAAAACTGCGGCTTCAAGGAGCGGGACGATATCCCGAATAAATGGGATGAAAGAGCGGATGATCGCAAACAGCCCCCCAGAGCTGCTTCCGGAAAGGGCCCTGCTGACCAGCGAAGCGTACGCGGCCTACGCCGGAGAGCCGGTCGTTTTGAAGCGCGCGCGCACGCTCAGGCATATATTGGAGAATATGACGATCTTCATAGACGAGGGAGAGCTTTTCGCAGGGCACCCCTCGCCCCAGCCCCGATCTCCGATAGTATGCCCGGAGCTCGGCGCGAGGTGGGTACTGGCGGATCTGGACAAATTCGCGACTCGCCCGGCCGACGCCATCGCGATAACGGACGAGAACAAGTCGATTTTGAAGGAATGCCTCGAGAAATGGCAGGATTCGTCTTTGGACGCGATTGTGAGCGGCCTCATTTCAGACGAAGCCAAAAGCGCCATCGCGGAGGGGATGATAACCGTCGGGGCTCAGGGCACGGCCCACGGGAATATCGCCATCGACAACGCGAAATTGCTCTCGCTTGGGCTTCGGGGGATTATCGGCGAGATAGACTCGAAGATGGATGGTTTTATCCCCGAAGGCGCCGAGGGGAGAAAAAAGCTCGATTTCTGGAGAGCGGCCAAAATTTCGTGCGAGGCCGTGATCGCATTCGCCGCCCGTTACTCAAAACTCGCTTCGGAAATTGCGGAATCGACTGACGATCCAGTCAGGCGGGACGAGCTGCTCGACATGTCCGATATCCTGAAAAGGGTTCCCGAGTACCCGGCAGAGACGTTCCGCGAGGCGCTTCAGTCGGTATGGCTCGTTTACGCCGTCCTCTACATAGAAGCGGATCCGCACGCGATTCTGCTAGGCCGGTTCGACCAGTATATGTACCCCTTCTACAAAAGGGATATGGAGGAGGGGCGCATGACCGACGAGGAAGCGCTGGAGCTCGTCTCTTCTATATGGATTAAGTGCACGGCCATCATAAAGCTGATGGACTCGGTCACGACCAAGACCTTCGCGGGGTTCCCCCTCTTCCAGAACATCACGCTCGCCGGGCAGGGCGCGAGGGGCGAGGACGTTTCGAACGAGCTGACCGACATCGTCCTTGAAGCCGCCGCGATAGCCAGGACGCCGCAGCCTTCCATCGGCTTCAGGTATCACAACAAGATCGGCGAGGCGACGCTCGGCAAGGTGTGCGATACGATAAAACTCGGGCTTGGCTATCCTGCCATCATGAACGACAACTGCATAATCCCAAAGCATCTCATGCGGGGCGCGACGTTGGAGGAAGCCAGAAACTACTGCACGAACTGCGTGGAGACGGATGTCGAGGGGGTGACCGATTCCCGCCCGAACTCCGGGTACGTCAACTTTCCAAAATGCCTGCTTCTCGCGATGAACGACGGGGTGGACCCATCGACGGGCAGGCAGGTCGGTTTGAAGACCGGGCATCTGCGCGATTTCGCGGGTTTCGGCGATCTGGTCGCGGCCTACAGGAAGCAGATGGCTCATTTCGTCAAGCTCATAGTGGACGCCTACGACATAATAGACAGGGCCCACGCGTCATACGCCCCGGAACCCTTTATGTCGTCCCTTCTTGGCGATTGCGTCGAGCGCGGCCTGAGCCGGCAGGATGGCGGGGTCAGGTACAATTTCTCAGGCATCTTCGGAGTGGGGATCGCCTCGGTGTCGGACGCGATGGCGGCAGTCCGCAAACTCTGCTTCGATCTCGGCAAGGTCGATCCGGACGACCTGATAGACGCGCTGAGGATAGGTTTTTCGGCGCCGTGGGCCGAAGATATAAAAATTCTTTGCAAAAAAGCCCCGAAATTCGGCAACGACGACGACTATGCGGACCTCATCGCGAGGGATCTCGCCCATATGTTCTGCGAAGAGGTCACGAAGCATCCCTGCGTCAGGGGGGGTTACTACATCCCGGAGCTGCACTCCGTATCGACCCATGTCTATTTCGGAGAGCTGACCGGCGCCACTCCGGACGGGCGCCCTGCCGGCGCGGCTTTCTCGGACGGGGCGTCACCAGTCGGCGGCAGCGATAAAAACGGTCCCACGGCGGCCGTCCGCTCCATGACGAAGATCGATCATCAGGAGATACTGCAGGGCGTTCTCTACAATCAGAAATTTTCTCCTGCCATGATGAATTCGCCTGCCGCCCTCTCGCGCCTTGGCGAATACATAAGGACGTGGTGTGATTTGGGCGGGCACCACATACAGTTTAACATCGTCTCGACGGAGAAGCTTAGGGAAGCGCAGGGCAACGCGGAGTCGAACAGGGACCTCATAGTGCGGGTCGCGGGTTACAGCGCTTATTTCGTCGAGCTAAACGAGAACACGCAGAACGAGATCATCGCGCGCACCGAGTACGAGGAGATTTATTGACGGGCAAGGCACGACATAAAACCGGGAGGCGAAAACTATGAACGCGACGGCGGCAGAACCGGCTTACATGGAGAGGATAAACAGGCTAAAGGAGAAGGTCTTCGAGACATACCCGGAGATCGACCTCGAGGACGCTAAGATACTGACCGAGAGCTTTTTGGACACTCAGGGAGAAGCGCTCATTACGAGAAAAGCGAAGGCTTTCCTCGAACAGTGCAGGAAAAAGACCGTAAAGATATGGGACGACGAGCTGGTGGTCGGCAACTCGGGCAGCAAGATACGCGGCGGCATCCTGTCTGCTGACGTCTGCTGGTCCGTTTTGGACAGAGAGCTGGACACGATAAATACCCGCCCTTACGACAAGTTCCACCTCAGGCCGGAGGACCGGCGCACGTTCGAGGAACTCATACGGCCCTACTGGAAGGGCCGGTCGAACTACGAGGAATGGCTCGCCAGGATACCGGAGGACGTAGCGGCGCTGCGCGACAACGGGGCGCTCTATATAGACAAGAAGGCGGTCAGGGGATGGGGCGAGGTGACGGCCGGCTACGAGTGGTTCATCAACAACGGGGTCGAAGGCCTCGTGCGCAGGATCGAGAGGCGCAAAGCCCTGCTCGACGCCACGGTGCCGGGGGATTACGAGAAGGAAGTTTATCTGGACGCCCTTCTGTTCGTCGCGGAGGGGCTTGTCACCCTCGCGGAGAGGTACGCGATAGAGGCCGAACGCCTCTCCGTTGCCACGGGCGACCGGAAGCGGAAAAAAGAGCTGGAGGACATAGCCGCGATATGCCGCCGCGTCCCTGCCAAACCGGCCACGACGTTCAGGGAGGCCGTTCAGTCGTTTTACTTCTATCAGGTGGCAATATTCCTCGAACAGAACGCTGCGGCCTACAACCCGGGGCGGATGGACCAATATCTCTACCCGTTCTATAGGGACGATCTGAAAAAGGGCAGGATCACCCCCGAGGCGGCACAGGAGGTCCTAGACTGCCTTTGGATCAAGTTCTCGGAGCCGTGCCTCTTTCAGGACGAGAAATCCGCAGAATACTCCTCGGGCTATCCGATGTTTCAGAACGTCTGCGCCGGCGGCGTGGACGAGGCCGGCCAGGACGCGGTAAACGAGCTATCTTACATGATAATCCAGGCCACTATGGACACCAGGCTTTATCAGCCGTCCCTTTCCGTCCGCTACAACATGGCCAAGAACCCCAACTCATTTTTGCGCAAGATCGTCGAGCTGATGAAGCTGGGCACCGGGTTTCCGGCCTTCCACAACGACGAGGTCGGCATCAGAATGCTGATGAACAAGGGGATACCGCTCAAGGAGGCCCTCAATTGGAATCCGGGTGGGTGCGTGGAGACGAATTTGGCCGGCAAGCTCCGCCACTACTCCGCGCTGGCAGACATCAACCTCGGGAGCGTCGTCGAGTACGCCCTGCTCGACGGCATGTGCAGAAAGAGCGGGAAGCGGGCCGGCGCCAAGACGGGAAACCCGGTCGATTTCAAGACGTTCGACGATTTCATGGCGGCGGTAAAAAGCCAGCTCCGCTATGTCATCAGGGTTGTCGTCAAGGCGAGCCACATCATCGACGAAATATGCATGAACAGGCCGGTCCCAGTCCTGTCCATCAGCTTCGAAGAGTGCATCGAGAACGCCCTCGACTACGCTCACGGCGGCGCTAAATACAACTCGGGGAATGGGATAATCTGCATCGGAGTCTCCGACCTCATAAACAGCGTGTCCGCCGTCAAGCATCTCGTGTACGACACGAAACGTGTTTCCATGCCGCAGTTGCTGGACGCCCTCGCCTGTGATTTCGAAGGCGTCCCGGACGTGCTGAAGGCGTGCGCGGAAGCCCCGAAATACGGCAACGATGATCCCAGGGCCGACAAGTTCGCGGCAGAGCTGTTCGCGTTCATCGCCGATGAGATCGAAGGCTACAGCAGCAAATTCGGGCGCATGACGCCGGGCATCCTTCCTGTGTCGGGCAACACCCCATTCGGCACGGAAGTCGGAGCGCTGCCGTCCGGCAGGAGGGCGTGGAAACCTCTGGCTGACGGGGTGAGCCCGAACAGCGGGACCGATCTCAACGGCCCGAGCTCCGTTCTCAAGTCCGTCGCTTACATCCCTCACGACCGCTTTGTGCAGGGAACCCTGCTGAACATGAAGCTAGCGCCGGAGATGGTCGCGAGCGAAAACGGGATACAGCAGCTCATGGCGTTGCTGAAAGGGCTCTGCACTTTGGGGATATACCACGTTCAGTTCAACGTCGTGGATCAGAAGAAGTTGATCGAAGCACAGGAGCGCCCCGAAGAATATAAAAACCTGCTGGTCCGGGTCGCCGGCTACACGGCGTTTTTCGTCGAGCTCGGGCGGGACGTGCAAAACGACATAATAGCCCGCACGATCCAGACTGAGAGCGGCGCTCAAGTATCCTGCGGGTGAATGGGGAAATGCGCGGCTCGCCGCGCGGTTTGCGGGGGATATGCGGGTGACCTCTGGAAACGTCCTGAGGGTGGAGAAGACGTCGATTCACGACGGGGATGGGCTGAGGACGGTTTTTTTCCTCAAGGGGTGCTCGCTCAGGTGCCTGTGGTGTTCGACGCCCGAATCCCAGTCGCCCGACCCGGAGGTCGGATACAACCGCGAAAAATGCGTGATGTGCGGGGCTTGCGTAGAATCCTGCCCGAATGGCGCGATCTCCATAGACGGCATCGGTGCCCGCATCAGGAGGGACAGAAGCAGGTGCGTCGGTTGTTTCCTCTGCGTATTGAAGTGCCCGTCATCCGCCATGAAAGGGTATGGGACGAGGATGACGTCCGAGGACGCGGTCAGGGAGATAGCAAAAGACGAGGTGTTCTATTTCCACTCCGGCGGAGGGGTCACCATCAGCGGGGGCGAGCCGCTGAACCAGGCGGAGTTCGTCCGCGAGATATTGATCGGCTGCGAGAAATTGGGCATACACCGGGCGATGGAGACGAGCTTCTTCGCGGAGTGGGAGAACATA
>JAISQC010000014.1 GCA_031274465.1 Synergistaceae bacterium
GCCCACGAGTACATGCAGGCGTTTCAGGGGTTCGGCATCAGGCTGCGCGATTTCCAAAAAGCGTCTTTGGAGGCATGGGTGCAGGAGTTCAGAGGGGATCTAGGCACGGCGCTCACGGACGTCATCGGCATCGACGCGTTCCTGACCGACTTCGATCTGTACTTCGCCAAGCTATTCGACGGCCTCCGCCACGACTCCGGTGACCCTTACGAGTGGGGAGAGAAGGTCATAGCCCACTACAAAAAACTGCGCATCGACCCACGAACCAAGCGCCTCGTCTTCTCTGACGGTCTCGACCTTCACCGCGCCCTCGAAATATACCGCCACTTCAAGGGCCGCATCCAGATATCGTTCGGCATAGGCACCAACCTCACGAACGACACTCCGATACCGGCGCTCAACATAGTCATGAAGATGACGGGGTGCAACGGCCAGCCCGTCGCCAAGATATCAGACTCGCCCGGCAAGACTACCGGAGTGGACGAGACTTTCATGGCCTACCTGCGCCAAGTCTTCAACAAACCGGCATAACCGCCCGCGTCGGGGGATGTAAGCGCTTTTCGCTCCGCAGCATACGCCCCGGTTCGGCATGTGCATATTCCCGTTCGGGGGCGTATGCGATACGCCCCTACATAGTGCTTTTTCCTCAGGGCACCCCACCACCGCACGCGGTCCTCCTCCCCCATTGGGGGAGGTAAAATCCTTTAAGCTCGCTATTTTTGATGTTTGAGTCAGCCTATGGCTTTATCCTCCGAGATACGCTTCCTTGACCTTGGGATTCTCCAGCAGCTCGGCGCCGGAGCCCTCCAGTGTTACGCACCCGACCTCCAGCACGTATGCCTTGTGGGCTATTTTGAGGGCGGCAAACGCGTTCTGCTCGACCAGAAGTATGGTGCGGCCCTCGCGGTTTATCTCTTTTATGACTTCGAAGACTTCGGAGACCAGAATCGGCGCAAGCCCCAGCGACGGTTCGTCGAGCATCAGAAGGTCGGGGTGGCTCATGAGCGCGCGCGCCACCGACAGCATCTGCTGCTCGCCCCCCGACAGCGTCCCGCCCTTTTGCCTCCGGCGCTCCCTCAGCCTGGGAAATAGCGTGTAGCCGTATTCGATGTCGCGGGCTATGCCGTCGCGGTCGCTGCGGCTGTAAGCGCCGAGCATGAGGTTTTCCTCGACCGAGAGGTGCGGCAGTATTCTGCGCCCCTCCGGGCAGAGCGAGATGCCGAGCCTCACCATGACCTCCGGCTGTTTCCCGAGCAGGGAGATGGATTCCCCGCTTCTCGCCGTGTAGGTAACGCTTCCCTTCGCGCCCTTCACGAGCCCGGCGATGCTGCGTATGGCGCTGCTCTTCCCTGCGCCGTTCGCCCCGATCAGAGTGACTATCTCCCCACGCTTTATCGAAATTGACGTGTCTTTTACGGCATGAATCCCTCCGTACCAGACGTTGAGGTTTTTTATCTCAAGCATGGGCTACAGCCTCCTTGCCAAGATACGCTTCTATCACCCTTGGGTTGGCCTTTATCTCGTTCGGGGCGCCGTCGGCTATGAGCTCTCCCTGATCCAGCACCCATATATGCTCGCAGACGCCCATCACTACCTTCATATCGTGTTCTATCAGGAGTATCGAGAGGCTGAATTCATCGCGAAGCCTTCTGATGAAATCGAGCAGCTCTGCCGACTCCTGTGGGTTCATGCCTGCCGCCGGTTCGTCGAGCAATAGGAACGAAGGCTTCGTGGCGAGGGCGCGCGCGATCTCGAGCCTTCTCTGAGCGCCGTAGGGGAGCGATGACGCCGGAGAGTCGGCGTATTTTTCGAGGCCGAGCCTTTCCAGCAGCGAGTACGCGCCGCTGGCTATCTCCCGCTCCTCGCGCGCCGCCGCAGGGAACGCGTATGAGAACATGTTCATCCACCATGTCCCTCTCTGGCGCAGATGAGCTCCGACCATGACGTTCTGCATGGCAGTCCCGTTGTTGAAGAGCCTTATGTTCTGAAACGTGCGGGCGATCCCGGCCTTGCACACTTTATGAGGGGGAAGGCCGGTCAATCTGACGGACTCCGAAGGAGCGCGCGAAAATTCGACGTAGCCCGATGTCGGCTTGTAGAAACCCGTTATCACGTTGAATGCCGTCGTCTTACCGGCGCCGTTCGGGCCAATGAGGCCGACGATGCTTCCGCGGGGGATGGACATCGTTACGCCGCTCACTGCGACAAGCCCGCTGAAACGAAGGGTGACGCCGTTGAGGGAGAGTATCGCGTCGCCCGATTTTGTCGGCGTCATGACGCGCCCCTCTCTTTCAAAGCGCGGCCGCAGAACGAGAAGAAGCGATCCCAGCTAAATTCGTTCATTCCCATTATGCCATCGCGCCTGAAGATTATTATCACTATCAGCAGGACCGAGAATATCACCATTCTCATCCCCGGGACGCCCGGTATTTGGATCGAGCCCACAGTCACCGGGTTTTCGACGAAGCGAAGCCATTCGAGCATGGTCGTGACCAGCACTGACCCGACTACGCTCCCGGTTATGGAGCCGAGCCCGCCCACCACGACGATCATAAGGAGGCTGTAGGTCTGGGTTATCATGAACATCTTAGGGTCGATGGTGGTGATGAGGTTCCCCATCAGCGCGCCTCCGACTCCAGCGCCAAAACATCCCATCGTGAAGGCCAGGACCCGCGTCGAAAAGGTGTTCACTCCCATCGTCTTAGCGGCGATTTCATCATCCCTCACCGCCCTCAGCACATTGCCGAAGTTGCTCCTCATGAGGCGCGTCATGCATATCAGGACCACGAGGAGGCAGCCGTAGCTCATCCACAGGCTCGTGTGGGATGGGATGCCCTTCAGGCCAAGCGGGCCGTTGGTTATCGGAGTCAGATTGGTTATGAGTATGCGGATTATCTCGGAAAAACCGAGCGTCGCTATGCCCAGATAGTCGCCGCCGAGCCTCAGCACCGGCATGGCTATCAGGCACCCGAACAGCGCCGCGAAAAGCCCCGCCGCGATGAGCGAGACGATAAACGGGGCGTGTATGCCGGGAAGCCACGGCGCGATCGGGTCCAGTATCCACATGGCAACTTTCTGCTCTGGGGTGAGTATCAGGAGCGCCGAGACGTACGCGCCTATCGCCATGAAGCCCGCGTGCCCGAGCGAGAACATTCCGGCCATTCCGTATATCAGGTTCAGGCTGAGCCCAAGTATCGCATTGATGGCGATCAGATTGATTATGCGAATCTTATATCCGTCGAGGTGGCTCTGCGCCCACCACAGAAACGAGACGAAAAGCGCCAGCGCTATCAGGGTCATCGCTTTGTTTCGGGCGGGGTTTTTATTTTCGCTCGGTTGGCTCATATCTTATCCTCCAGCTTTTCCCCCATCAACCCGGTGGGTTTGATGAGCAGGATCGCTATGAGGAGGATGAACGCGAACGCGTCCCTGAATCCGGACAGATCGGGGAAGAACGCCACCGACATTATCTCCACGAACCCGAGCGAGATGCCTCCCAGCATGGCGCCGGGGATGGAGCCTATCCCGCCAAACACTGCGGCTATGAACGCCTTGAATCCGGGCATTATGCCCATCAGCGGCTCGACCCTGGGATAACGGAGGGCCCACATGACGCCGGCGACGGCGGCCAAGGCGGAGCCGATGGCGAACGTGAGGGCGATTATCCTGTCCACAGATACGCCCATGAGCCGCGTCGTCTCTATGTCGTGCGAGATCGAGCGCATGGCGAGCCCCGGTTTTGTCCTGTATACCATCCACAATAAAGCCCCTACTAGCACGAACGAGATGACCGGAACCATGATGCCAAGGGGAACCAGCCTCACTCCACCCAATGAAAAAGCGCGCATGAGCGCAGGGGGCTGGACGACAGGCCGCGGCATTCCTGAGAATATGACTATCGATATGTTTTCAATGAAAAAAGACACGCCGATCGCGCTGATGAGCGCCGAGATGCGCGGCGCGTCACGCAGCGGCCTGTACGCTATCCTATCGACGAGCAGCCCGCACAATGTCGCCCCCGCCACGGCGATTATCAGGCCAAGCGCCCATGGCAGCTTGTATTGGATCGTCGCGAAGAAGACGAAGTACGCCCCCAGCATGAATATGTCTCCGTGAGCGAAGTTTATCAGGCGAAGAATCCCGTATACCATGGTATATCCTATGGCGATTAGCCCGTACAGAGAACCCAGGCCAAGCGCGTTGATGAAATGCTGCATGAACATGTTAAGTTCCAACGAAAACGCCTCCAATTCAAAGAGCGGCGAGAAGAAAACATTTCTCGCCGCTCTTTATCCTGTATCCGCAGTTCTATGGGACTATCGTGCCGATAAACTGCTTCTTTCCGTCCTTGATTTGAAGGATGCCAAGATCCTTCTGGGGGTTGTGGTCCTCGTCAAACGTAGTTGTCCCAGTGACGGTCAGGACGTCCTTGGTGGCTTCGAGGGCGTCGCGGATTTTCTCTGGCTCCGCGCTCCCGGCGCGCGTGATGGCGTCGATTATCAGGATGTAGGAATCGTAGCCGAGCGCGGCGTTTGCGTTGGGATCCTTGCCAGGATACTTTTTGTACCAGTTCTCAGTGAACTTCTTCGCTATCGGGTTCATGTCCGGCATGTCGGGCGCGTACGCGAAACCCGTGTAGAGGAAGCCCTCTATGGCGTCGCCGCCGAGGGTGGCCATCTCGGGGTTGTCCATGGCGTCCCCTCCCATAAAACGGAACGTCGCCCCAAGTTCCTTCGCCTGCTTCAGCACTATTGCGCCCTCGGCGAAGTAAGCGGGAAGGAACACGATGTCCGGGTTTTTGGAGATTATCTCAGTGATCTGCGCGGTGAAATCCTGGTCTCCCGACTGATATCTGACCTCGGAGACGATCTCCCCGCCGAGATTGGCGAAAGCCTGCTTGAAGAAGTTAGCGAGCCCGACCCCGTAGTCGCTGGCAACGTCTACCAGTATGGCCGCCTTTTTGAACCCGAGCTCCTTATACGCGTACGCCGCCGCGCCGGCGCCCTGAAGAGGGTCTATGAAACACGCGCGGAACGTGTACTTCTTGCCCTGCGTGACAAGAGGGTTCGTAGCGCTCGTTGCGACGACGGGAATGCGCCCGACCTCCGCCACCTCTCCTCCCGCTATCGCGAGGCCCGACGCGTACGTCCCGATGATAGCGAGGACCTTGTCCCTCTCGATGAGGCGGGTTACCGCGTTTGCCGCCTCGACCTTGTCGGACTTGTTATCGACGATGACCAATTCGACCTTCTTCCCCAGCACCTCGGGGAACTCCTCCATAGCGAGCTGCACTCCCTCCAGCTCGAGTTGGCCTCCGAACGCGTTCTGACCGGTGAGGCAATTGTAAAACCCGATCTTGATCGCGTCATCCGCCGCAAAAGCCGCGCCTACGACGAACAAACAGAAAAAAACAGCCAATAACAACTTACGCACCCTTACCACTCCCCTTAATGTGTGTTAAAAACCGGAATATGAACTTCCATGATCATATGATAGCACATAATTTAATATTTTCGAATAGCCTATGCAGGTTCTCTTCAAACGGCGGCAACACTATGCCGCGTTCGGTGACGATTGCCGATACCAGCTCGCTGTCCGTCACGTCGAAGGCGGGGTTGTAAACCGACGCGCCTTCCGGCGCCATGCGCTCCGCGTACCACATCTCGGTCACTTCGCGCCCCTCCCTCTCCTCTATGGCGATGCCCTCTCCGCCCGGCACGCTCATGTCTATGGTGGAGGTTGGGGCGCAGACGTAAAACGGTATGCCGTAATGCCTGGCGATTATCGCCACGCCCGAAGTGCCTATCTTGTTGCAGACATCGCCGTTCGCGGCAATCCTGTCGCCTCCGACGAAGACCGCCTGGACCCATCCGTTTTTCATCACTCTCGACGCCATGCTGTCGCAAATCACAGTCGTGTCCACGCCATCCGCCACCAGCTCGCATGCCGTGAGGCGCGCGCCTTGCAGCAGGGGGCGGGTTTCGTCGGCGAAAACCTTGAAGTTGTATCCGCGCTCCCGCCCGAGGTGGATAGGCGCAAGCGCCGTTCCATATTTAACCGTGGCAAGAGCGCCGGCGTTGCAGTGGGTGAGTATCCCGTCACCGTCTTTTATCAGGCTGAGGCCATATTCACCGATCGCCCGGCAGGCACTGACATCCTCGTCGCGAATTTTGACGGCCTCGCGCCGGAGCAGCTCTTTGATCTCGGGCACGGTCGAATTTTCGTTGCCGCTCACAACCCGCTCCATGCGGTCCAATGCCCAGAAAAGGTTGACTGCGGTAGGCCGCGATGACGCGAGGTATTCTTTAGCCGCCTTGAATCTCGAATAAAAAACGCCGTAATCGTCCGAGTCGATCTCAAGCGCGGCAAGATAGGCCCCGATGGCGGCTGCGACGCCTATCGCGGGCGCCCCCCGAACTTGAAGGAGGCTTATGGCCCTGTGAATGTCTGTCTGTTTCGTAAGCGACAAAAATTCCACTGCGCCGGGAAGTTTCGTCTGGTCTATTATCACCAGCGCGTTGTTTTCGCCGTCAAGCGCGACTGTGTCGTGATTCAGGATATCTTGCGTCATGCATGCCCTTCCGCGTCGGCACTATCGCACGGGTTCGTCGGCAGATTCGCAAAACGCGACGGCATTCCGCCGGTGGTGACGCCCAGGCGCTCGCGTATGTCGAGCAGCTCGCGAACCTGAGCCTCAGTCAATTCGTTGGCGCGCCCGATGATATGGCCCGTGTACATGAGGATAGTAGCGTAATGCTCCAGCGCCTCGAGGCGGAAAAAAGCTTCCATGAGGCTCGATCCCCATGTCAGCGCCCCGTGGTTGGAGAGCAGCACCGCGTTGTAATCCCTGCAATACGGCGCCACTGATTCTGGCACCCCGCCCGAGCCAGGCGCCTCGTAGCGGACGCAGGGCACGACGCCGAGGTTGACTATCGCTTCGGGGTATATGGAGCTGTCAAGGCTAATGCCAGCGACCGCGAATGAAGTGCTGACCAATGGATGAGCGTGGGTGACGCCGTTTATCGCCTCGTTCTCGTTGTATAGCCTCAGGTGCATCTTTATCTCGGACGACGGCTTCAAGCCGCCGGACCGCAAAACTGTGCCGTCGAGCCGCATCTTTATCAGCGACCCCTCCTCCATGAAGCCCTTCGAGACCCCGGTCGGAGTGGCCCATATTGCGTCCGGCGCGACGCGGCACGATATGTTGCCGTCGTTTGCCGCGACGAAATTCTTAGCGTACATGCGCCGGCCCACTTCCAAAATATCCCCGAT
>JAISQC010000017.1 GCA_031274465.1 Synergistaceae bacterium
TATCGCAGAAAAGCGGTGGTCCCAGCCTGCGGTCTGACATATCCGACGCGCGGCTCGGCGTTCACCCAGTCGTCCAGCGCCTTGGCGCATTTGCGCACTATGGCTAGGTTGCGCGCAAGAATCGCCTCCCTGTTTTGCATGGCGACCCGCCCCAGCAGGTCGTCGATCCTGCCACAGCTTATCGTGGTGTAGTCGCGCCTGTTTGAGACTTCCGCTATGAACTCTTTCGAACCGACGAGCCAACCGAGCCGCAAACCAGCCAGCGAGAAACATTTGGACAGACTGCCTGACACGACGCCCCTCTCGTACAGGTCTGCCACGGACGGTATCCTCGCATCGGGATCGTGGGCCATGAAGCGGTAGACCTCGTCGCAGTAGAGCCACGCGCCGACCGAATCGGCGATGCCCGCAATCTCCTTCAGCGTCTTGGAATCCATCATGCTGCCGGTGGGGTTGTTGGGGTTATTTATGCAGATCAGCTTGGTGCGGTTTGTCACCAATTTTCTGAGCTCGCCGAGGTCGGGCTGAAAACCGTCCTCGTACCTGAGGCGCAACAGTTTCACCGAAGCGCCGAAGGATCTCGGTATGCTGTAGAGCTGTTGGTAGGTTGGGTAGACGCAGACCACCTCGTCGCCCGGCGAGGCCAGCGCGTACATGGCGACGAAGTTCGCCGCCGAGCCCCCGTTCATCACGACGACGTTATCCCTCCCGGCCCGCTCGTGCATCGACGCTATCGAGTCGAGAAGCTCGCCGCTGCCCATGATATCCCCGTAGGAGAGCCGAAGGCCCATAATTCGGCTTATCGTTTCCTCCCGGGTCCCGGAAATGTCGAGCAGCTCCGCGACCGTCATGGAATCGACGCACGTCTCCGCCAGATTGGTCACCGCCCCGGTCTCCCATTCGTTCATCCATTGCTCGACGCCAAACGGTTCAATGTACATAGACGATCCAAACCCCTTTTCGTTTTTATTCCAGCCGATACGGAAGCGACGGTTCAAACCTCAGCTCTCTGGCCATCCACGCGCCGTTTTGGCCCTTCTCCAAAACAGCCGTCACGTCCAAAACCGGCTTTCCCGAGAGGGTGATCAGCGACATGCCCACGTCGATGAGGTTTTCGCCCCCTTCGCTGTAAATCCGCTCGTCTTCCCACCCGCCGCGCGCCACTCTCAGGTTTTCGAGCGCGCCGATCGGGTTTCCGTCCGGCTGGTACAGCTCGTCTTCTATAAGCGCGCCGATGGCGCCCGACAGGTCTATCCTCCCGGCGAACTGCGGTTCTTTCGACTCGGCCTCCACAATCCCGCCGAATTTCATCAGGCCGGTGATTTCAAATTTCATCAGCTCCGGGAACGCCCTTGTGATCGCCAGAGTTTCCAACACGCGGCCTGTGACCGGGTTCAGCTCGTAAACGCGCGCCTCCGTGTTGTCGTTTGCCCGTATCGTCCTGAACATGATGTCGGTGCAGCCGTCGCCCGAAACTGAGAAAAACTGCGGAGCGTAGCCGTCGCCGAGCGATACCCGCTGTATCACCGCGGCAGGGGTCTTGCGCTCGTCCACCACCGCAAAGCCTATCCCACGGCACCCGCCGTCCGAATCAAGCGTCGAGCAGACGAGCAGCAGGCGGTACCAGTCGCCGCTCGACAGGGGTATCGGCGCCTCCTGTATCAAATACCTGCCCAAGGCACTGCCATACTTCTCTCCGTCGAGCTGTGGGTAAAACGTATTCTCAAGCAGTGCCCCCGACAGATCGATGGACGACGCGTCCGAATACTCGAATTCTATGTCGCCCGATACCGCGCCGCGCGCAGCCGGGCAGGGCATCAGCAAAACAACGCACAGAATGGCCGAGAAGATGGGCGCCAGTTTCGTCAGTCGGCGAGTACGGCGGTTTGTGCCGGCATCACGCGCCGGAAACGCGCGCCAATTTGTCGGCTGGATGTTTTCCTCCGCCCCACAGCATGGCGTAAAGCCCGCCTCGCCCGACGAGTTCTTCATGAGTGCCCTCCTCCTCTATTCCGTTTTCTGTCAGGACGACTATCTTGTCCGCATTGCGCACAGTCGAGAGCCTGTGGGCAACCACGATCGTCGTGCGCCCCACGCTCAGCTTCTCCAGCGAGCATTGGATCGCCACCTCAGTCGCGTTGTCAAGCGCGGACGTCGCTTCGTCCAAAATCAGTATCCTCGGGTTTTTGAGGAATATGCGGGCAATCGCGATTCGCTGTTTCTGGCCTCCCGAAAGGGTGACGCCCCGTTCTCCGACGTAAGTGTCGAACCCCTCCGGGAGCGATTCGATGAATTCGCCTATCTGGGCTTTTTCGGCGGCGTCCCTTATCATCTCGTCGGTAGCCTCGAAATCCCCGTAGGCGATGTTGTCCCTTATCGTCCCGGCGAAAATGTATGTATCCTGCTGCACTATGCCGATGCTGCCGCGCAAGGAGTAAAGCGTGTACTCCCTGATGTTGCGACCGTCTATGGTCACCCTTCCCGAGTAGGGCTCGTAAAACCTGGGCAGCAGGTGGCAGAGCGTCGTCTTGCCGCCTCCGGACGGCCCGACCAGAGCCACTGTCTCCCCCGGCGCGATGTCGATGCTAATGTCGCATAGCACCCTTTCCCCGCCGTCGTAATGAAATGACACCCGCTCGAAAGATATCGCCCCGCGAACGTCTCGTAAATCCACCGCGCCCGGAGTGTCGGCTTCGGGAGGCTCGGCGAGGAGCTCCTGAATGCGCACGAAGCCGGTCATTCCAGTCTGGAGCTGTTCGACGAAGTTTATCAATTTTTTTATAGGCTCGGTGAAAAGCCCCGCGAAAAGGAGATAAGCCGTGAACTCTCCCGGCCCTATCCTCCCCAGATACGCGAAAAACCCTCCGGCGAACAGGGTAGCCAACATCAGCAGGTCGATAATCAGGCCGGTGCCAGAGGAAAACTCCGCCATCGCTTTGTATTGGAGGTTTCTGGCGCGGGCGTAAGACCTGTTGCCGCTCTGAAAACGCTCGCGCTCGTGCTCCGACGTCTCGAACGCCTTCGCCACCCTGACCCCGGCGATGCTGTTTTGCAGGTCGGCGTTGACCTCGCCTATCTGGGCGCGGCTCTTCATCGAGGTCCGGGAAAGGTTTTTCCTCTGCCTGTAGGCGAAGAAGAAGAGAATCGGGATGAAGGCGTAGATGATGACAGTCAGAGCCACGTCCATCGTTGACAGCAGGACGAACGAACCGATCAGAAGGACTATCGACAGGAACAGGTCCTCCGGGCCATGGTGCGCGAGTTCGGCTATCTCAAACGTGTCGTTGATTATCCGGGACATGATTCCGCCGGTCTGCGTCCTGTCGAAATACGAAAACGGCAGGCGCTGTAGGTGCCCAAACGCGTCCCGCCGGATGTCGAGCTGTATGCTGACTCCCATGGTGTGCCCGTAATACTGTATCGAGTAAACCATCGCCGCCTTCACGACGTATACCGCGAGCAACGCCGCCGCCCAAACCGCTATCATGTTCATCGCCCGCGAAGGCACGTAAGTGTTTATCATCCTCCGGGTGATCATCGGGTAGAACATGTTGCAGACCGCCGTGACGAAAGCGCATGTCATGTCGAATATAAAGAGCTTCAGATGCGGCCTGTAGTACCTAGCGAACTTTAAAAGCATAATACTGCGATTATATGCCGTCGCTTCCCAAACCGCAAGCGGAAGAGGGACGGGAAATTCGAAAAACGGCGCGTTTCCTCAGTCGCTTTTAAATCATGCGAGGTGAGGGAATTTCTTCCACATGAACCACGCCGCCACCGCCGTGAGGACGAGGGACGGGACGATGTAGGACGCGTTGTATATCAGGGAGTACAGCCAGACGTTCTGGCCCTCCGGGGCATACGACGCGAAGAATATCGCCCCCGAGAGAACGTGACATGCCAGCCTTGCCAGAGCCGCCACAACAGTTCCGGCGATCAAGCGTTTCCCGTGTGCGCCGAAGAGCCCCGCCGCCCCCATGCAGGCAAAAGCAAGCGGATAGTCGAGCAAACCCTGCGCGGGGTGCGCGACGTAGCCTCCGAAGACCATCTGCAGCAGCCCCGAAATGGCCCCGGCAAGGGCGCCCCATTTGCACCCGTACTTGTACGAAAAATAAAGCAGAGGGGCCATTTCAAGAGTTATCGAACCGCCCTGAGGCATGCTGAAAATCCGAAGCTGCGAAAATACGATAGACAGCGCCACGCATAGCGCGCCCTCCACCAATGCCCTGGTCTTGCTTGAAACTTTGCTTGCCGCCGTTCCTTCCATAATAAAAACCCCCTTGCATTTTTTTGCGCGGGGGTAAAAAAAGAACTCCTGGAATCACGATCGCTTCATCGTTCCTTCGCCGGCATTACCCGGATCAGGTTCCAAGGGTCGAGGCGTAAGCCTCCTCTCAGCATAACCGAAAACAGCATTTCGGCAAGCTCCCCCGATGCGTCAAAATAATCCCTCTTTTCAGCGGCTTTGTCAACACGTACGGCCCGTTCTTTGGAAAATATGCTATGATTTTCGTAAAATAGCATCATACTAATAAATGGAAGCGAGAAATATTCCGTATAGAGAGGATGGCTCAAATTGGACGAACATCATACGAATGGATTCCAGATTAAAAGAATTCTGTTTCCGGATAAACCAACAAAAATGCGCGTCGGTTTTTTTATTGGGATTTTGCTATTTTGGTATCAGGCATTAATTCTCTGTGTTCGGAGTCATGGCATATATCTTTTCCTAAGCTCCTCATTTATTAATAGGATGTACTCAAAATCGTTTGCGATTGGGTTTGTCGCATTGGCTTTAATTTTTTTCGTTTTGTTTTTAACGGTAGTTAATGAAAAAATTTTTTTTATTATCCACAGCGCGCTCTGCATTGAATTTATTGTCCTTTTGTTTGCACAAATTCACCATTATAATTCTTCCCCGTATGACTATTTCAACTACATGTACTATTACTTTCATCCACTGATACATATTTTAAGCAGAACCGGGTTATATGTTGTTGAAGATAAACACTTGGCCGTCATGTGCTTCCTTTTTATTTTTGTACTGGGAACGCTATCCCTTCTGCTTGTTTGTCGTCCTGATAAATTGAGCCTTATGGAAAATTTGATATATAGATATGCTAAACATCAATATAAAAATAATGAGGCGAGTGTTTTTTCAAACCCGAATGACAAAATATATATAATCCGCAGGATAGTCTTTTTTATTGGGGTGGTTTTCTTTTGGTATCCGACATTTATCCTTGCTGCGTTAGGCAATGGAGTGTGTTTTTGGCCCAGCAACGCTATATTTTTTTTAATATATTCAAAATCGCCGGTTGTGGGACTGATTGCGTTATTTTTGGCATTCATATTATTGTTCATGGCGGCATTCAATGAAAAAATCTTTTTAAATATCCACCGCCTGTTGATGCTGGACCTCATGCTTAGCGTAGTCATGATAGTCTTTGGCTATGGTTATGATGCGAATATCTATGATATGTCGGATAGATTGATCTACTTTCACGATTTTTTTCTCCCGCTCGTGTATTTTTTGAAAAATGCCGGTTTGCTGGTCAATGAAGACCCAAAACTCATTATTACATATATGAACGGCATTTTTATCTGGGGTCCAATTTTTATAATGGGCTTGTGCGGCCCTTTTAAGTCTAAGAGGTTGCTAAAAAAAATTAACGAAGAAATGAATGACATGCAAAATGGATGATAGTGGCACAGTTCATAGTTGCTGATGCCGTAACGCGGCGCAAGCCGGGCAAAACAAGTCATTCGGGCGGCTCGTGGCGGTTTGGGAAACAACATCCGATGACGCGCTTTGCCGCCATCGAGGCGGCAACGAGAGCCAGCGCGCCGGTGCCGACGGGCATGAATACGAAACTGAAACCCTGGCTGGTGGTCAGCGCAAGCAGGCTCGTCGCCGCAGCGGGAGGGTGCAAGACGCCCGCCGCGTCCATCAAAAAGACGGCGATCACCACGCATATCACATTTGAAAGCCAGTTTGAACCAAAGCTCCCGTGCATGATCACTCCGACGGAGGCTGAGATGACGTGCCCGAAGATGATGTTTTTCGCACGAGCGACCGGCGAATCGGGAACGGCAAAAAGTATGCAAGCGCTCGCCGCAAGGGGGGCTATGAGAAGTGGGACGTTCCGAAGGTCTGAGATGAAGGACACGATGCCGAAGCTCAAAGCTATTCCGGCGTAAATTCTAAGCCTCTTGCCTATATTATTCCAAAAACCGCCCATACTCATACCCCCTGCGTTGGCGTTGGCGTAACCGCCACGGCATGAAAAAAGACCGCGGGAAAATGCCGCGCGGCCTTTTTTATCGAGACCCTGCTTAACCCCGCTTAGTGCGAGCGGACTATCTCCTTGACGACCATCAGCCGGCTCAAGGTCGAGCGCTCGTTTTCCTCCAGCTTCATCGATATGCTTCGAATGGCCTCCGTGAAGCTTGGGATCATGACATGCTCGAGGGCGTTGACGCGCCTTCGCGTGCGCTCTATCTCGATCGACATGAGCTTGAGCCCCTTCTCTTCGGCGGCCAGCTCGACTAGCCGGCGTATTATCTTCGAGAAGCGCTCGAGCGCGATATCGAGGCTTCCGGGAGATGATGCGAGGCCATAGCTCAAACGGATCGGATGCTCGCCCAGGGTAAAGCGCGGTATGTTGACGCTCATCACGTTCTGGTAGCTCGTCTCGACGCTCGTCTCCCCACCCGCAAGGAGCAATGACTGCTCTATCATCGAAGGCAGCGTCTGGGCGCGGGCCATCTGAAAGCTCTGAAAGCAGAGATGAAGCTCGCGCTCGACGTCCTCGCGCAATTTTTTAACGGCGCGGGCTTTTTGCATGAACTCTTTGATCAGCGCGTCCTGCTTGTCTTTCAGGAGTTTGTGCCCGCGCTTAGCCACTACCACGCGCTTTTTAAGGCGCGACAGCTCCATCCTGTTGGGGTTTACATTGAGCGCTTTCGCCACCTGAACTCCCCCTTAAGACGCCTTCGCCCTCACCTGACCGGCGTTGTCGTTTTTTGCCGCAAGAAGCGGCTGCATGTATTTCTCTATGTAGGCGTCCCTGATTCTCTTCAGCTCTTTCACGGGAACTATCGTCAAGAGGTCCCAGCCGAGCTGCAGCGTCTCCTCTATCGTGCGGTTGTCGTATTCCCCCTGCCGCACGTACGAATCCTCGAACAAGTCCGCGAACTTGGCGAAAGCCTTGTCCTCTTCGCTCAAAGCGCTGTCCCCCAAGATGACGGCAAGCTCTTTCGCCTCTTTCCCCTGAGAGTAAGCGGCGAAGAGCTGGTTCATCAGGTCCGCGTGGTCCTCGCGCGTCTTGCCGCTTCCTATGCCCTTGTCCTTGAGCCTCGACAGGGAGGGCATGACGTCAACCGGCGGATATATCCCCTTGCGGTGCAGGCTGCGGCCGAGGATTATCTGGCCCTCCGTGATGTAGCCGGTCAGGTCGGGGATCGGATGCGTTTTGTCGTCTTCAGGCATTGTGAGTATCGGGAACTGCGTTATCGAGCCGAGCTTGCCGCGCAGCCTCCCTGCCCTTTCGTACATGGTCGCGAGGTCGGTGTAAAGGTAGCCCGGATAGCCGCGGCGGCCCGGCACCTCCTTGCGCGCCGCCGAAATCTCCCTCAGCGCCTCGCAGTAGTTCGTGAGGTCCGTCAGGATTACCAGCACGTGCATGTCGTGCTCGAACGCCAGATATTCCGCAGTCGTAAGGGCGAGGCGGGGAGTCGCTATTCGCTCTATCGCGGGGTCGTCAGCCAGGTTGACGAACATAACCGTGCGTTCCAGAGCGCCAGTCTTGCGGAAGTCCTCCATGAAGAAAGACGCTTCCTCGAAAGTGATGCCCATCGCGGCAAACACCACGGCAAACGCCACGTGCCCGCTTGTAACGCGCGCCTGACGGGCGATCTGGGCAGCCATCCGGTTGTGCGGCATGCCGCTTCCCGAGAATATCGGCAATTTCTGCCCGCGCACGAGCGGGTTCATGCCGTCTATCGTCGATATCCCGGTCTGGATGAACTCCGAAGGGTAATCGCGAGAAAAAGGGTTCATGGGGTTTCCGTTGACGTCAAGCCGCGTCTCCGAGATTATATCAGCGCCGCCGTCTATAGGGGCGCCGCGGCCGTTGAATATGCGGCCCAACATGCTTTTCGCCACCGGAAGCATCAGCACGTCGCCCAGGAAACGGACTTTCGTGGTTTCGGCGTCGATTCCGGTGCTGCCTTCGTAGACCTGAACCAGAGCGCGATCCTCCGTGATCTCGAGCACCCTGCCCCTCCGGCGTTCCCCCGACGACAGCCTTATTTCAGCCAGCTCGTCGTATTTGACGTTCGTAATGTTCTCCACGACCATCAATGGCCCAGAGAGGTTCGAGATAGTGCTGTACTCTTTAGGCAACATCTTCCTCACCCCCAACCGCTGTCTGCCCGCTCATATCGCTTTTTATCCTGTCTTCGAGCTCGTCAAGCTTTTTCAAGCCGGTTTCCTCGACATATCTGGCGCGGGCGATCTCCTCGCGCACCGGCATGTTTATCACCTCGCGGAGCGAAGCCCCGCGCGCTAAGGCCTGAATTCCAAGCCTGTGGAAGGTCAGGATGTTGCGGAGCATCTTCACCTGTTTGTCCATGGACGCGTATGTATCGACCTCGTGGAAGGAATTCTGGTGAAGGAAGTCCTCTCTGAGGGACTTCGCGGTCTCCATCGTCATGCGCTCCTCCCTGGA
>JAISQC010000046.1 GCA_031274465.1 Synergistaceae bacterium
GGCGCGCGCGTCGTGAAAACGCGCGCCTATCCTCTCCACGGCAATCGTTTCGATCGGGTAGCCCTTCTCCCTGATCCGCTTAATGTAAGCGAGGGCGAGGCTGTTGTTGGGATGCCTCAGAAGCTCCCCCGACCCCGGGATGCGTTCGTCGAGAGCCATGCTCCGTGACTGGACGAACGAGCAGCCCATGTCGAGGAACCGTTTCAAAAGACGCCTGAAATCGCGCCCCTCGTCGTTCAGCGCGTCCGCCATCCGCTCCAGCAGCGCCAGTTTTTCGGGGGACTCCGCGCCAAACGATATGGCGTCGGCCACTCCGGTCGCGGCGAGCGTGTCCACGGCGGCGTCGGCGAATATCCCGGCGTTGCGGCACGAAAACGCGCATGGCAGCTCCAGCACCAGATCGGCGCCGCAGGCGAGCGCCATTTCGGCCCTGGCCCTCTTGTCCGCGACGGAGGGCTCGCCGCGCTGCGTGAAATTGGATGAAATAAGCGCGATAATCGCATCTGCCCGCCCAAATTCGAGGGATTTCCTGATATGATATTGATGCCCCTTGTGGAGTGGGTTGTATTCGGCTATTATTCCGGCTGTCTTCAAGTATGGCGCAACTCCCTTCCGCGCACGGCTACATTACGCTTTCGGGGGCTATCAGGTCAAGGAGGTAGAGAGTAAGTCATGAAAATTCTTGTATTGAATTGCGGCAGTTCCTCGCTGAAATACCAACTGTTCGACATGCAGGGCGAGGCGGTCATGGCGAAGGGGCTGGTCGAGCGGATCGGCATCGCCGGTTCCCGCGTGAAGCACGTGCGCGTTTCCGGGAAGGACACGATCCGGGAGGGTGACATACCGGATCACACCGAGGCCATAAAAATCGTCCTCGGCTTGCTGACCGGGGCCGATACCGGGGTCATCGCCAGCCTTGGCGACATCTCGGCGGTCGGGCACCGCGTCGTCCACGGCGGGGAGAAGTACGCGAAGTCGGTGATGGTGGACAGCTCGGTCATTGCCAGCATAGAGGAGTGCATATATCTGGCGCCGCTCCACAACCCGGCGAACCTCGCGGGCATCCACGCCATGCAGACGAGCCTGCCGGGTGTTCCGAACGTTGCGGTGTTCGACACGGCGTTCCATCAGACGATGCCGCCCGAGGCGTTCCTCTACGGGGTTCCGTATAAATACTACGAGAAGGACAAGGTCCGCAGATATTCTTTTCACGGCACCAGCCACATGTTCGTGTCGGGACGCGCCGCAGAAGTGCTGGGCCGCCCGATCGAGTCGCTGAAGATCATCACCTGCCACCTCGGCAACGGAAGCTCGCTCGCCGCAGTCGACGGTGGGCGGTGCGTAGACGCCAGCATGGGCATGAGCACCGTCCCGGGCATCATCATGGGGACTCGCAGCGGAGACGTGGACAGCGCCGTGGCTCTGTATCTGGTCGAGCGCGAGGGCGGCGCGGCCCGCGCGAGCGATATTTTGAACAAAGAGAGCGGCCTGCTAGGGATATCGGGGCTGTCGAGCGACCTCCGCGACATAGAGTCCGCCGCCGCCGAAGGCAACGAGCGCGCGTGCCTCGCCGTCAACATGCTCACCAGGTCTGTCAAAAAATACATAGCCTCCTACGCCGCCGTCATGGGAGGGGCAGACGCGATAGCCTTCACCGCCGGCATAGGGGAGAACAGCGATTCGGTGCGCAGGGACTCGCTCGCGGGCCTGGAGTTCATGGGGGTCAAGATAGACGAAGCCAAAAACAAAGGGCTTCGCGGCAAGGAGGCGGTCATCAGCTCGTCGGATTCCCGCGTGAAAGTCATGGTGATCCCCACGAACGAGGAGCTAATGATAGCGCGCGACACGCTGAAGCTCACTCAAAAGAAGGCATGACGAAAAGATACGAGTCCGCTCCGACGGAATGGGATTGCCGCATAGTGCGCTCCGATATCGATAAGAACGGGGCGCCCCGCACGGAACGCCTGACGCTTCCGCTGGACGGGCTCGTCGAATACTGGGGGCAGTCGTACGCGGCGCGCGGCCCCATTTGCGCGTCGATCACGGCCAACATCGCCGGCGGCGAGGATATAATGGCGCGCGTCGAGGTCGAGGGCGAATTCTCCCTGCCGTGCTCGAGGTGCCTCGCAGAGACCGGGCTTGCAATTAGGGGAGATATGAGGTATCTTTTCACATTGCGGCGCGGTTTTGAGCCCTCTGGGAAAAAAGGCCGGGGCGAGGGCGGAGAGGGCGATTTCCCGGACGGCGACGTGGACGTCATCAGGCTCGATTTGTATCAGTCTGAAATCGATCTGGCGCAGTGCGTTTGGGAGACGCTCATCCTGAGCCTCCCGGAGGGGGTTTTGTGCCGGGAGGATTGCAGGGGCATCTGCCCGATATGCGGCGCCGACAAAAACGAGCGGGAGTGCGGTTGCGTTTTGGACGGGGTCGATCCCCGTCTGGCGGTGCTGCGCGGCTCCATGGAATAAAAAATATTTAAGGTACAGGCAAGGGGGGAAGACAATGGCAACTCCGAAAAGAAGGATATCCCACGCTCGCACGCACAATCGCAAGGCGAAGTTCCTGGGCGCGCTCAGGGCTATCCCTTTGACCATCTGCCCGCACTGCGGCGAACAGGTCCCGACCTATCGCGCATGCGGTCATTGCGGCTACTATCGCGGCAGGAAGGTGCTCAAGGTCGCCGAGGAAAGCTGACCGCATCCTTGCTGATGGGGCGAGCGTCACGATGTCTGTCGGGAGGCGGGACCATCGCCTCCTTGTTTTTTTGATTTTAACGCCTGAGGATCTCTGATAGAATAATCTTATATAAATCGCTGACTTAAAAAAGCAGATTAAATTATTAATCGAAGACGGGGGCGCCTGCCATGCCATTCATGAACTTCATGAACATAACGAGAGCACTGTCGGACGAAAACAGGGTGCGCATCCTGATGGCGCTCAGAAACCATCGGTTCTGCGTCTGCGAGATAACCGCCTTCCTCGACCTTTCCCCTTCGACCACGTCGAAGCATCTTTCCGTCCTCAAACAGGCAAGGCTCATAGAGGGGCGCAAGGAGGGCAAGTGGGTCTATTATCGGCTCGCCGACTCGCCGCAGAGCTACGAGATGGCGCGCAGCGCGATAGCCTGGGTCAGGGAGTCGATAGGAGGCAGCCGCGAGATACTGGAGGACGAGGCGGCGATAAACGATATCCTCGAAAACGAGAAGGCCAAATACGGGATTGACGGAGACGGCATCTCCGACGAATTTCACTCGCCCGCCGTCCACTCGCTGGAATCGGATTGACCGGTGGCGTTCGGAGGCCAGTTTTTGCGAAGAGTCCGTGAAATGAAGATAATGAGGATACTGTCGCTGCTTTTGAAGTCGCTGCTAGTCATTTTGCTGCTTGTAGCGGCGCTGACTGCGGCCTTGGAGGCCTCTTCGCGGGCGGCGGCGGCGATCTTCGGCAATGAATTCTCGCCTTACGTGCTTTTTCTGCCGCGTCGCATAGGGGCCCGCTTCACCGACCCATCGAGCGGCCTCCGGTTTGAAATATTGAGCGTGGGGGAGGAACCGGGCGACAATAAGGTCGCGATCTTCCGCTTCGCCGAGAATGGGCGAAAAAAACTGGTAATCCCGTCCGAGGTGCGAACGCCCTCCCGCAGCTACAGGGTGGCTTACGTCGACAGCGAAGTGTTCCGCGCTTGCGAGTCGCTGGAGGAAATCGTCATTGCGGACGGCATGACGGAGATCAATTCCACCGCGTTCGCGCGGTGCGAACCTCTGAAGAAGGCAGTCATTTCAGAAGGCGTGAAGTCGATCGGAGACTCCGCTTTCCGGGGCTGCTCATCCCTCGAAACCGTCGAGATTCCGCCTGGCGTCACGTCCATCGGCGAAGGCGCGTTCTCGGAATGCCGGTCTCTCGTAAGCGCCGACATGCCGGATACGGTGGCGCACATAGGCGACCGCGCGTTCGAGGGCTGCTCGTCTCTCGCTTCGGCTGTCATTCCCGAAGGCGTAGCATTCATCGGCGAGCGGACGTTCTACGGCTGCTCGTCCCTCGCTGACATCGCCATTCCAGCGAGCGTCCTGAAAATAGGGGCAGAGGCGTTTTGGGACTGCCCGGCTCTGGAGCGCGTCGATCTCCCGGACGGGCTCGCGTCAATCGAATACGGGACGTTTCTCAACTGCAAATCACTGAGGGAAATAACGATCCCGGCGGGAGTCGCGTCCATAGGCGTGAACGCGTTCAACGGCTGTTTTTCCCTTGCGCGCGCCGATCTTCCGGACGGGCTCGTGTCCATCGAAAACCAGGCGTTTGCCTACTGCAGGTCGCTGAGTGAGGCAGCCATCCCCAAAAGCGTCGCCAGCATAGGCGAGGGGGCGTTTTTCGGCTGCTCGGGCCTGAAGAGCGCGTCGATCCCAGCAGGCGTCGCTTACGTCGGCTCTGCGGTGTTCCGCGGCGCCGAATCCGCCGTAATATACTGCGAGGCAGATGGCATGCCGAAGGGCTGGGACCCGGAGTGGAACGGCGGCGGGGCGCGGACGTATTGGAACGCGTGCGCCGACAGCCTGTCGGAGGACGAGGCGGGCATAAGGTATGTGAGGGCGGCGGACGGAAGCGGGGCGATTGCCGTCGGTTACGGCGGGAGTTCGGAGTCGCTTGAGATACCACGGGCAACGGCGATAAGCGGCGTCCCGCTCGACGTGACCGCTATCGCCGGGGGCGCGTTCGACGGCGCGGGGCCGCCTGTTATAGCCGCAATCCATTCCGCCGTGTCGCGCGTAGGTTTTCACGCGTTCGGCGGACGCACGGAGTTCATCCTTTGCGAGGCGAGCGAGCGACCGGAGGGCTGGGACCCCGAATGGAATTACGGCGGCGCGAGGGCGTTCTGGAACTCGGGCGGCGATGACTACGTCCAGGACGAAAACGGCCTGAGGTACCTGAAGGCGTCCGGCGCGGGCGAGGCCACGGTGATAGGTTACGTCGGGGACGCCGTCACGCTCACGATACCCCGCGAGATAGCCATAGCGGGCCAGTCGTGCAAAGTGGCCGGCATCGCGGATTTTTCGTTCATCGACCGCAAGCCGCTAAAGACCGTTACGATCCCCCCAGGCGCAAAAATAGACATCGCGGAAACGTTCGGTTACGGCTATCCACTCCTCACGATATACGGAGAAGGGGAGTTGAGTTTCGAGGGTCCGCCCGACGAATGCGGGGACGCGCCCGAGCTTGCGTACTGGAATATAAAAGGGGCGGAACTCGTGCAGGACGAGCGCGGCGTGCAGTATGTGGCAACTGCGGGCGAGGCTGCCGTGACCCGCTATGTGGGCAGCGCCGACTCGCTTGAAATCCCCCGGTCGATCACTGTAGGCGGCACATCCCGCAAGGTGACGGCGATAGGCCACGGCGCGTTCTTCGATTGCCCTGAATTGTCGAGAGTATTTATCCCCGGAAGCGTCAGAAGCGTCGGGGAATCTATATTCGACAATGACGTTATCGCGTACTGCGAGTCGAATGCCAGGCCGAAGGGCTGGGTTCCAGCCTGGAACGGCGGCCACCCGGCATATTGGAACGTCACGCCCTCCGACGTCTCGATGGACGGCAACGGCATCGAGTTCGTCAGAACCGGGGGCGGCAGGGCGGCTGTCGCCCGTTACCGCGGCGGCGCGGATTCGCTCGCGATACCGGGCGAAACGGTGATCGGCGGAAGGGCGCTCGAGGTGGCGGCCATCGGAGACCGGGCGTTCGAGAATTGCTCGTCGCTGTCGAGCGTCTCGATTCCGGAAAGCGTGAAAATCATTGGCGCGTACGCGTTTTCGCTGTGCAAATCGCTGGATGGCCTTGCCATTCCAAAGGGCGTGGCTTCCGTCGGAGACAGCGCTTTCAGGGGCTGCGAGTCGCTGAAGTCGGCAGAGATCCCCGATGGAGTGAAGGCTATCGGAGAGGGTGTTTTCGCGAGCTGCCGGTCGCTGTCCCATGTCAGGATTCCAAAGGGCGTGACATCCATCGGCGATTGGGCGTTCAGCGGCTGCGAGTCGCTGAGAGCCGTTGAAATTCCCGAAAGAGTGCGGACGATCGGCGTAGGGGCTTTCGAGGGCTGCCGGTCGCTGAAGGCCCTGTCCATTCCCAATGGCGTGACATCCATCGGCAATTGGGCGTTCAACGGCTGCGGTTCGCTGAAGGCGGTCGGGATCCCCGAGGGAGTGAGGTCTATCGGAGAGAGTGCTTTCGCGAACTGCCGGTCGCTGTCCCATGTCACGATCCCCAAGGGCGTGGCATCCATCGGCGATTGGGCGTTCAGCGGCTGCGAGTCGCTGAAGTCGGTCGAGATCCCCGAGGGGGTGCGGTCGATAGGCACAGGGGCTTTCGCGGACTGCCGGCATCTGTCTGTCGCGCTAATCCCCAAAAGCGTTACGAGGATGGATTCTGCCGCATTCGCGTCGTGCCCGTCGCTCACGATATTCTGCGAAGCGAGGGCAAAGCCTCGCGGCTGGGCTTCCGACTGGAATCCCAAGGCCAGGCCGGTGTATTGGAGAGTCCTCGGCCTCGCGCGGGACGAGATCGGAGTGTTTTATGTCAAAACGGCCGGAGGCGGTGCGGCGGCCGTAGGCTACGACGGCAACGCGAGTTACTTGGAGATACCGGGGACGGCGCAAATCGGCGGAAAGGAGTACGACGTCACCTCCGTCGGAGACAGCGCGTTCTCCGGCAAGAGCTGGCTGAGGACCATCTTCGTCCCGGAAGGAGTCCGAAGCATCGGATATTCGGCCTTCGCGAACTGCGAATCGGTCGCGGACATCATCCTGCCGGACGGGCTCGAGTCCATAGGGAAGTATGCGTTCGCGGGATGCCCGTCTCTTGCGCTCGTCTCGATCCCAGAGAGCGTAAAGTCCATGGGCGAGGGGGCGTTTTACCTCTGCAAATCCGTAACGATACGGGTTGCCGCCGAGTCACCGCCGGGCGGCTGGAACCCCCGCTGGAACGCCTCCGGCATGCCCGTTGAATGGGGGCGCCGCTGAGCCGCTGACCGGCCCGGAAAACAGCTTCAAATTTTGGTGTATAATTTACGGATGTTTTAAATAAATTTGAGGAAGTGGTTTAAAGGATGGCGCAACTTGAGCCGCTTTTGACTATGGAGTCCGTGGGGAAGGAATTTTTCGGCAACAGAGTGCTGTCGGACGTGACTTTTTCGCTCGGGCGGGGCGAGATACTCGGGCTGGTCGGGGAAAACGGGGCAGGCAAGTCCACCCTGATGAACATCCTCTTTGGGATGCCGGTCATATCCGGCACAGGCGGGTTTGAGGGCAAAATTTTCTTTGACGGCAGGGAAGCCCGGTTTTCCTCCCCGTTCGATGCGATAGACGCCGGCATCGGCATGGTGCATCAGGAGTTCTCCCTGCTCCCCGGCTTCACTGTCACGGAAAACATACTGCTGAACAGGGAGTCCACGAAATACAACCTGCTGGTGGAGGTGTTCGGCGACAGGCTCAGGACCCTCGACCGCAAGGACATGAGGCGGCGCGCGGAGGCCGCCGTGTCGGCGGTCGGGTTTTCGATAGATCCGGACACGCTCGCCTCTGAGATGCCGGTGGGGCACAAGCAGTTCACGGAGATAGCGCGCGAGATCGACCGCAGCCACACCAAGCTTCTGGTCTTGGACGAGCCGACGGCGGTGCTTGCCGAGAGCGAGGCGGAGATGCTCGTCCAATCCCTGCGCGGCCTCTCCAAAAAAGGGATATCGATAATTTTCATATCCCACAGGCTTCAGGAGATAATCGACCTGTGCGACAAGATCGTAGTCCTCCGCGACGGCAGCATCGTGAAAGAGACCCGCCCGGCGGAGACCGACATATTCCAGATAGCTAACCTCATGGTCGGAAGAAACGTGGAGTCGGCCGCAGAGCGCCGCAGGTCGATGGCTAGCACGGACGTGGCGCTCGACGTCGATAAGCTGTGGGTGGACATGCCGGGCGAGACCGTGCGCGACGCTACGTTTTCAGTGCAAAAGGGCGAGATATTCGGCATTGGCGGGCTTGCGGGGCAGGGGAAGCTCGGCATCGCGAACGGCATAATGGGCCTTTTCGCGGCAGGTGGCAGCGTGTCCGTCAAAGGCAGGAAGATGCGGCTCAACGATCCCGCCGCGTCCTTGGCGAGCGACATGGCGTTCGTTTCGGAGGACAGGCGAGGGGTCGGGCTGCTGCTCGACGAGTCCATCGACTGGAATATCGCGTTCACCGCGATGCAGGTGCATGACAAATTCGTCAAAAAGCTTCTCGGCGGCCTCGTCAAATGGCGCGATGACGCGGCAATGCAGGCGGCGGCGGAGGAATACATCAAAATCCTGGACATAAAATGCACGTCCCACAGGCAGCGGGCGGTCGAGCTGTCCGGCGGCAACCAGCAGAAAGTCTGCCTCGCAAAGGCGTTCGTCGTCAGCCCCGAGATACTTTTCGTGTCGGAGCCCACAAGGGGCATAGACGTCGGCGCCAAGCGACTCGTGCTCGACACGCTGAAGCGGGTCAACGAAGAGCTTGGGACTACCATAATAATAACGTCGTCCGAGCTGGAGGAGCTGCGAAGCCTGTGCGACAGGATAGCGATAGTGGACAGCGGCAGGATAAGCGGGATCCGCCCGGCGACCGACCCCGCCCCTGAGTTTGGCCTTTTGATGATGGGAGGGGAGCTTCCCGAAACCGGCTCCGACATCGACGCAAAGGGAGGCGACGCCTGATGGGCGGGCATGTGAGAAAATTTATCGAAAACGCTGGATGGCCCAGGATAATAATAGGGCTGTTTCTGCTGTCGCTGTACGCTGCTGCGCCTTTTGTAAACGTGCGGGTCCTGACCTCGCTTTCCGACACGCTGGTGCGCGTCGGGATGAACGGCGTGCTCGTGCTGGCGATGGTCCCGATGGTGCAGAGCGGGTGCGGCCTCAACTTTGGGCTGCCCCTCGGGATAATAGCCGGCCTCCTCGGCGCCACGACGTCGGTGCAGTTCGAGGCTAGGGGGCTCGCGGGGTTCGGATTTGCCATCCTCGTGGCGGTCCCCATAGCCGCTGCGCTGGGCTTTGCCTATGCCCAGATACTGAACAGGGTCAAGGGCGAGGAGATGATGATCGCCACATACGTCGGCTTTTCGTCCGTGGCGGTCATGTGCATGGCGTGGCTTCTGCTTCCGTTCGACAGCCCGGTGATGATATGGGGCTACGGGGGGACGGGGCTTAGGACCACCATCAGCACGGAGGGCTTCTGGCGGCACGTGCTCAGCGATTTCGCCGCCTTCGGGTTGGATGGGGGGGCGTTTTATTTCCCGACGGGGATGTTCCTGTTTTTCTTCATGATGCTGTTTCTGGTATGGGCGTTTTTCAGGACGAAGACCGGCACCGCCATAACCGCGGTCGGCTCCAACCCCGAGTTCGCCAGGGCTTCCGGCATCGACGTCAACAGGATGAGGACCATATCGGTGATGCTGTCCACGGTATTGGGCGCACTGGGGATTTTGGTCTACGATCAGAGCTTCGGCTTCATACAGCTCTACATGGGGCCGCTTTACATGGCGTTCCCGGCCGTCGCCGCTATCCTTCTCGGGGGGGCTTCGGTGAACAAGGCCACCATGGTCAACGTCGTGGTTGGGACGTTCCTCTTCCAGGGGATACTGACCATGACCCCGTCCGTCATCAACAGCCTCCTGCAGTCGGACATGTCGGAGGTCATCAGGATCATCGTGAGCAACGGCATGATCCTCTACGCGCTGACGAGAAAGACGCAGGTGAAACGCTGATGAGCGGCCCATGCACGTCGAAACGCTTCAAGACCTCTGATAACATAAAGCATTTTTTGATATCTAACTCGGTGCCGATCATTTTCATCGGTCTTTCCGCGCTCGCGATCCCCGTGTCCGGCTTTTCCGCAGCTTACCTGATTCAGGAGATGCTTACGCGCCTTGCGCGGAATTCGTTCCTCGTGCTGTCGCTTTTGATCCCGATAATGGCCGGGATGGGCCTCAACTTCGGGATGGTGCTCGGGGCGATGGCCGGGCAGATAGGGATGATACTCGTCACCGACTGGGCGGTGGTGGGCATCCCCGGCCTCGTCCTGGCGGCGATAATCAGCATGCCGATAGCGGCGGTTTTGGGTTTCGTCTGCGGGAACGTCCTAAACCGCGCCAAAGGCCGCGAGATGGTGACGTCCTACATCCTGGGTTTTTTCATAAATGGGATATATCAGTTCGTGGTCCTCTACGCGATAGGGATCAGGGGCATGATAAGGATACCTTTTACAGGCATAGACCTCAAGATACCGGTGACGAACCCTCAGCTAGTCCTTTCGCGAGGGTACGGCATACGCAACGCCATCAACCTCACGGGGCTGAGGCACGCGCTGGACAACGCAGTGCAGTTCGATATCCCGGTCGGGGGCGCCTCGCCGTTCACCATAAACGTCCCGGCGAGCACTTATCTGCTGATAGCTGCATTCTGCCTTTTCATAGTGTGGTTCCGCCGCACCAAGCTCGGGCAGGACATGCGCGCGATAGGGCAGGACATGGCGGCTGCCGATTCGGCCGGCATAGCGGTGGAGAGGACCAGAGTGATAGCGATAATGACGTCCACGGTCCTGGCAGCGTTCGGCCAGATAATATTCCTCCAGAACATCGGCACGATGAACACGTACAACAGCCACGACCAGACAGGAATGTTCTCGATCGCCGCGCTCCTGATAGGCGGGGCGACTGTGTCGAAGGCTTCGATAGCGAACGTCTTCATCGGGGTCTCGCTCTTTCACCTGATGTTCGTCGTATCCCCAATGGCCGGCAAGGAGCTGATCGGCCAGGCGCAGTTGGGAGAGTATTTCCGCGTGTTCGTCTCGTACGGCATAATCGCCGTAGCCCTCGTCCTGCACGCGTGGAAGAGATATCAGGAGCGCGAGCGGGCGCGGCGCGATCTCCGGGGGGAGGCGTGAGCCATGGGAAAAGGGGCAGCGGGGGCGCGGCGTCTTGCGGCGCAGGCGCTTGTTGTTTTGGGGCTGGTCGCCTTGGCATTTCTGATGCACGCCATAGGGCGCGAGTTCGACGTCATGATCGACAACCACGCCGTTGACATAGGCGGCTCGCGCCACGACGCGATCGCCTACGGCTCGGTGAGCATAGACGGAGATGCCAAGGGTTTCGATGTCTGGGCCGACGACCGGGTGATAAAGAAGATGGTGGGCGCTTCTCACAAGCTCACGATAAAGATACTGAACGAGGACGACGATTCGGTGATAAGGACGATAGAGCGCGACATAAAGATCGACTTCGACACGAGGGCCGAGATGGTGTCCATCGCGGCGATAGCCAGCGGCGCGCCGGACATCCTGACCCCCAACCCCCGATATTCGCCGGCGCGTCCCGTTTTCACGGACGACAATCCGGAACCGGCAGGTTCGGACGGCTTGGAGGGCGATGGCATTCCCGGCGAAATAATGGGGGAGGGGCCATAGCCGCAGCGAGAGGGAAGCCCCTGGGATATTGACGCGGGGCGTGCAGTAATGATAACATTCGTAAAAGAGTGTTTCGTAAAAATTACCGATTGACGTCAGCGCCACGCCTCGTTCAAGAGGCGGGCGACTACAAAACCGAAAAGGGGTAATGTCAATGAAACGTGCGTCGCATCTGTTATTAGCTGTGTTTTTCGTTTTTTGCCTTGCAGCGCCTCGAATTTGCGCTGCCGCAGAGTCCGTCGTGGAGCAAAAGGACAAAAATCTCATCGATTGGACGCAGAATTTCATCGAGACGAGCGGCGTTGGGGTCGCTCCTAAAAACATGGCTGGCGCTCAGGGAAAGGCACTTGCCCGCCGAGGCGCGATAGTGGACTTGCAGCGCAACCTGCTGGAGTTTCTCGTGGGGGTTCAGGTGGACTCGCGAACGACGATGAACGATTTTATGGCGGAAGACCGGGTGAGGACCGAAGTCCACGGCATGGTAAAGAACGTCGAGCTGATCGAGGGAACGTGGGACGGCGAATCGTACACGGTCTCAGGAAGGATAAAGCTCCCCCAGCTGCTGGTCGTAGTGGCGCCCCAGTGCCAGGAGGCCGTGACCAAGGCGCCTAAGCCGCCGGCAAATACGAAGCCGCAGGTGACCAAGGGGAGGTACACCGGGCTCGTGATAGACGCCCGCCACCTCCCGATCGTCCCCAGCCTGTCGTTCCGCGTCGTGGACGCGTCGGGGCACGAGGTCTACGGCATCAACCACGCCGACCAGAAATTCTACGCTCAGTCAGGGCTCGCGACTTACTACAACAACATCGAGTACGCCAGGGGCGAGCTGCGCGTGGCGACCAACCCCATAGTGACCAAAGCGGTGCGCCTCGCCTCGGACAACTTCGACATCGTCATCCCGAACGACGCTGCGGCGAAGGTGAGGGGCAGCTCCTACGATTTCCGCAAGGAATGCAAAGTCATCATCGTGTGCAAATAGGGTTTTCGGCATGAGACCGAAAATATTGACGATTGCTGTTGTGTCGCTCGCGCTGATCGCCGCCCTGTCGGCGAACGGCCCGGCTTTCGCCCGCGTCACGAAGCAAGGCGACACGTTCACGGTCGATGACGTCGAGGGCTACGCCGCTGTCAAAAACGGGGACAAAAACGCGGCCCGCGAGGACGCAAAGCGCGAGGCGTACCGAGACGCGCTGGAGAAGGCGATCGGCGCCACCGTCACTGGCATCACGGAGACGGAGAACTTCGAGGTGATCAGGGACAAGGTTTTCTCCCAGACGACGGGCATCGTCAAAACCATGGACATCACGAGGGAGTGGGTTGACGACGACGGCATGTTCCGGCTGGAGGCCGTCTGCAAGGTCGCTGTGGCGGCCCTCGACGGAGTGCTTGGCCCGGTAGTCATCGAGGAGCTTGGAAACCCCAGGATAATGATCATCGTGCAGGAAGCCATCTACGAAGACGCCGACAAACAGATAAAGGAGAGCGTGAAGGGCGACGCTGGCATGTCGTTCTCGCGCGTCGAGGCCGAGGCGTCGCCTCTGTTCGAGAAGGCCGGGTTCCACATGGTAGATTACGATCAGGCCGCCGTGCTGACCATGATCGACGGGGCGTACGACAACCCCGGGATGGTGATGGACCTCGCCCGCACGCAGAACGCCGATATAATCATACTGGGCAAGGCGGAGGGGATTCCATTCGCGAAGCAGAAGATCAGCGGGATCACCATGTACGGGGTGAAGGGCACTGTGCAACTGAAGGCGGTGCTGACCGAGACGGCCACCCTTGTAAGCTCGATCACCCTCGAACAGGCGACGGGCAAAAAACCGGCGCCCACCGTCGAGGAAGGCGCTGTCAGGTGTTTCAAGGAGGCAGCTTCCATAGCCTCAAAGCAGCTGGTCAACAAGATCGCTTACGCGCTAGCGACGGAACGCGTGACGACGAACATAAAAATTTCGGACCTCTCGTTTAAAGAGGTGACAGCCATCATGAAATCCCTGAACGAGCTGGCCGGAAGATCCGGCACGGTCACTCAGCGGGGGTTTAAGGACGGCGTGCTTGTGGCCGACATGATCTCTCGGAGGACCGCGATGGGCGTCGCGGAATACTTGGAAGAGTGCGGGATCGAGGTAGTCTCTTTCGGCGCCCACACCGTGGGCGGGAAGAAGATGGAACCGGTGCCGGTCGATGACATGCCGGAGGTCGCTCAGATGCCGGACGAGAAACCCAACCTGAGGCCGGGGATATTGTGACGGATAGAGATGGGATGCGTGTTGCCATGACGGACAGCCCAGCAAAACGAAAATTCCCGGTTTTGAAGTTCCGCGCGGCTATTGCGGCGGCGTCGCTTGCCCTGTTTCTCGCGGGATCGGGCGCGTTGCTGTACGCCCGCGCGGCCTCAAGCGCTGCCGAGGGTTCCGTTGATGTCGCAGCGGCAGTGAGGCGTCTTGCGTCTGAAAAAAAGTACTTGGCGAAGATATACGTCACGGATGGCGGCATAGTCGCGCGCGGCACAGGCCGCATAGCTGGAAATGCGGCTCAGGCGCGTCTGCTTGCGCGGCGCGCCGCCCTCGCTGACGCCAGGCGGAACCTCGTCGAGTTTCGGAGCGATTTCCTCCGCGACCCCGCCGGCAAAGGCGCGCCGCGCGCCGTATCCGGGCGCGTCGGGAGGCACGGCCTGCTGTCGGCGGGCGTGGACGGGGATACGTACAGAGTGGAGATCGAGATCGCGCTCGACGAGTGGCTGGCTTCCGAGGCATACGAATGAAAATGAGTTTCTTCTCTAAGGAGGGTAAATTTTGAAAGGCATTTCAAATGCAACGCGCGTTTCGCGTCTGGCGATAGCCGCCGTGCTCTTGGCTGGGTTTTTTTGCGCTCTGGCGCCTCAGTCGGAGGCGGCGGTGCCGAAAAGTGGCGCAATCAGCGTGGTGGTCGGCGGGGCGGATGATTTTAGCCAAAAATACGAATCTACCGCCGAATCTGTAATAGTTAACGAATTGTTATCTAATGGGTATAATATTGTTGATCAGAAAAAGAGGGCCGCGATGCGCAGAGACGCGGCGGCCAGGCTCGCCCTGCAAGGCGACATGCAGGCCATCATGAGGCTTGGGTCTAAATATGGCGTGAGCGCGGTGATAACGGTCACGTTAGTGGTAGGCGAGCCGGAGGAGACCGTCGGCAAGTTCAAGACGGGGACGGCAACCGTCAATTACATCGCGGTTGCCACTAACGGCAACTACAGCAAGGCCGACTCGGCTTCGAGCAGGCCGACGGCCGGTTCCACAGCCGCGCTTGCCGCAAAGAGGTCGGTGGAGGCGGCGGCAAAGGCTGCTGCCGATATAATGGTCAGATGAAGAAAAAATATAGCAGGCTTATGGCGGCAACCCTATTGGCCTTGGTTTTGGCCTCAGCGCGCGCGGACGCGAAGCCGACCTTGCAAGTGAGGGCCTTCGACAACAAGGTGGATGGCAACGCGGAGGTTCCGGCACGCGCGGTGACCGAAATGATGACCACCGAACTCTACGACGCGAACATTTTCAGCCTGGTGGAGAGGGAGAACCTCGACTACCTGCTGGAAGAGCAGTACATGGGCGATTCCGGGCTGATGGATCAGTCTACCGCGCCAGCGATAGGCAAGATCAAAGGCGCGCGCTACACCATGACCGGCGCTATAACGGTGTTTTACTATAATGTGTCGGGCGGTGGCATTTACATACCCAACATCGCGGGCGGGGTGGCTGGGGCGAAGACCGCCTATGTGACGCTCAACCTGCGGGTGATAGACACTGCAACTAGCGAGATCGTTTACTCAGCTTCAGCGCAGGGCGAGGCCAAGCGGGAGGCCAAGGGCATACTCACC
>JAISQC010000067.1 GCA_031274465.1 Synergistaceae bacterium
ACTTCGGGATCTGCGCCGAAAGCGCCGCCCGCGTGACGGCGGCGGTCAAAAGCTGCTGTTCCAAGCCGCTGATGGTAAAACTATCCCCCAACGTGTCGGACATAACGGAAATAGCGCGCTCCGTCTGCGGCGCCGGCGCCGACGCCATAAGCCTGATCAACACCTTGACGGGAATGGCTATCGACGCGAAGACGAGAAGGCCGGTTCTTGCAAACGTGACCGGCGGCCTGTCCGGGCCAGCGATAAAACCGGTGGCCCTGCGGATGGTATGGCAAACCGCACGGGCAGTCAAAATCCCGGTGGTTGGAATGGGCGGCATAACGAGCGGAACGGACGCGGCGGAATTTATGATCGCCGGGGCGCGCGCCGTGATGATCGGAACGGCCAATATAACCGACCCGATGGCAGCCCCGCGCATACTGCGGGAGTTCGAACGCTTCCTCAGCGAGGGCGGGATAAGCGACGCGAATGACCTTGTGGGCTCGCTGAATATCGATTGATGGGTGAAACCATCTCCCAATCGACAGGAGGCAACAAAAGGAGGATATCAATGGAACCTTTGGAGATTTTGCAAAAACTTGGGGTGCTCCAAACGGGGCACTTCAGGCTGACGTCCGGCCGCCACAGCGACAGGTACATGCAGTGCGCCAAGCTCTTCGAGCACCCGGAGGAGAGCGCGGAGCTCTGCGGGCGGCTTGCCGAAACATTCAAAAAACAGGGACGCGGGATCGGCGTCGTGGCAGGCCCTGCTTTGGGCGGCATAATCATGGCCTACGAAGTAGCGCGAGCGCTCTGCGCCAGAAATATCTTCGCGGAACGGGAGAACGGTGCCATGACATTCAGGCGGGGGTTTCGCGTGGAGCCGGGAGAGCGGGTCTTGGTCGTGGAGGACGTAGTCACCACCGGCGGATCGGTCAGGGAAGTGATCGAACTTTTGCGCGGCATGGACGCCGAAGTGGCCGGAGTCGGCTCCATCGTGGACCGCTCGGCCGGGACAGCCGCCTTCGGGGTGGATTTCCACGCGCTCGTGCCCATGGACATAAAATCATGGGACCCGCACGATTGCCCCTTATGCAAAGAGGGGCTGCCGATAACAAAACCCGGCAGCAGATCGATGAAACAATAACAGAACCTTGGGGCTCTGCCCCAAACCCTGCAAGGGGGCTCGCCCCCTTGACCTCCATCAAGTTTTCTTGGCAGACTCCGGTCTTTTGCTTGACAACCATGCCGGAGTTGTTTTCGTTCGCCTCAAATCTCCCGTCCCGTCCGCAAAATCTCCTTCACGAAAGGATTGTCGTTTTCCAATTCGGATGTCGCGAACCCGTGCGGCTCGATGTCGATACCCTTGTATTTCCGAGTCAGGCGAAACAGCAACTTCATGATGTCGAGCGACAGCATTTCCTCGAAGCTATGCGAGAAAAAACATACGTCGATGTCGCTCTGCTCCGTCGCCGTGCCTTTGGCATACGAGCCAAAAAGAAACGCACGGTCGATGGGAATCGCGCTTTTCACATCCGCCACATAGCTGCTTACTGTTTGGCCTACGGCTTCATAGTCAACAGCCATGCGAACACCTCTTTCGTTCGGGTCAAGTAATCTTTGGCGGTTTGCTCGCTTAGACGATCGCTCAACTTTTGTTTGTAGTCGGCGTACCGCCCGTTCAGGTAGTATATCGTCAAATCCTCGAACAGATCATACTGTTCATCCGTCACAGCTTCCGGCAGTCGGTTTTCAAACTTCTCTACAAGAACCCTGATGTTGTGCGTTTTCGGGATATTGTCGTCGATAAAAAGGATGTACAGCCCCTTGACGAGCTTTTCCACGGCCTGTTGGCACATGAACACGACGTAGAGCCACCGCCCCCCATTCAGCAGGGTTTCTGCCGTGTCGAGGTCGTATTGCGCTATTTCGAGCCAGTATTCGTATTTCTCTGCCGCGTCCATGTCTCAATCTTATCACGCCCAAACAGATTGTTCAACGCGAAATGCCCGACGCCAAACCTAAGGAAGGGCTGATTAAACACAATCGTCCCTGATTTACCCCGATAGGCAAATGGAATAACCTCCGGGGAAAGTCTAAAAGTCCTCGTATTGGCGACTTTTTTGTTGCAAACAATGAGAGGGTGTGATGGATTGATATATACCTAATTAGGTATATATGGAAAATAGCAAAATAGTCTTTCCAGATCGTGTTGAACGACAGAAAAAACCGGCTATGAGATCAAAAAAATCAAAGAAACCTATTACCTAACTTCGGGACGATTGTGATTAAATCAGCGTTTCCTTTATAGCCTCAAGAAGCGGCGTCTTTTCGCCAGCCCGCTTGCCGTACACCGCGTTGATGTCGAAACCGTCCAAAATAGCCAGCCTTACGCCGGAAGCGTCATTTTCGTCCATCATGCGGAAAAAAACATCCGCCCCGACAGCCGCGAACGACTCTGCGGCGAAGAACGCGCAGACAAAGGACGCGAAAAAACACGCTATTGTTTTTCGCATATAACGCCCCTCCGATCAGGCGAAATCCAAGCCCCGGGCAGAACCCGGGGCTTGATTCTACGCCTCAATGGCCTGCGTCAGAAAGTGAGCTTGCCGAACTCCTCGACCTGCGCTTTTATGGCTACTTCCGTGGGCAGGCGTTCCATGCTGCTGGCGCCGTAGAACCCATTGATGTCCTTGCAGTTTTTCAGGACGTACTGCGCGTCTTTCGGCATGGCGATAGGGCCGCCGTGGCACAGGATGATGATGTCCTTCCTTATGCCGCGCGCCGCGTCAGCGATCTCGTCTATCAGCTTCACGCTGTCGTCCAGGCTCTTTGCGGTCTGCGCCCCGATGCTTCCCGAAGTCGTGAGCCCCATGTGCGCTACCAGTATGTCGGCCCCGGCTTTGGCCATCGCCTTCGCGTCCTCCGTATTGAAGACGTACGGGGTGGTGATCAGGCCCATCTTGCCAGCCCTTTCGATTGCCTCGACCTCCAGCCCGTACCCCATGCCGGTTTCCTCGAGGTTAGCGCGGAAGACTCCGTCGATGAGGCCAACGGTCGGAAAGTTCTGAACGCCGGCGAAACCCTCGTCGATGATCCGGCGCAGGAAGACGTCCCAGTTCACAAATGGGTCCGTGCCGTTGATCCCAGCCAGAATAGGCGTTTTCTTGACTACGGGGATGACCTCGCGCGCGAGCTCCAGCACGATGTCATTGGCGTTCCCGTAAGCCAGCAGGCCGGAGAGCGAGCCCCGCCCCGCCATGCGATACCTGCCCGAATTGTAGATGACTATCAGGTCGATGCCGCCAGCCTCTTCCCATTTCGCCGAGATGCCTGTTCCCGCGCCCCCTCCGATGATGGGCTTCTTGCTCGCGATTTTCGCGCGCAGAGCGCTCAAAATGCCGTCTCGTGTCGGTTTTGCCATGTCATGTACCCCCCTCTGTTGTTTTTTTAAAGCGTTATTTCGCGATATTCCTGAACTGTTCGGCAAGGGCGCTCGCAAAGCCAGGGTCGTTTATATGGAGGGGAACTCTGATTACCTTCCTCCGATCGGTCTGCCTCACCGTCGATTCCACCGCGTCGAACAGTGCCTTGTCCGCGTCCGGGTCGTGGAATGGCTGGCCCGGTGCGTCTATGGCAGAAACCCCGCCCTCCGGGATGAGAAATCGGACATCGCCCTCGCACTGGTTCAGCTTTTCACCGATCCAACGCCCCATCTCGGCGTTTTCCTCCTTCGTGGTGCGCATCAGGGTCACGTTGGCGTTGTGCACATAGAGGTTGCGCCCCTTGTATTTTTCGGGAACCGTATCAATCGCTCCGAAGTTGACCATGTCGAGCGCGCCCAAACTGCCGACGTATGGGACCCCGGTGCGGATAACGGCGCCCAGACGGTCTGGCCCCGCGCTCATCACCCCGCCCATGTGCAGGTCGCACACCTCGGTTAGTGTGACGTCGATGACATTGCTCAGCATCCCCGAGTCTATTAGCTTCTCGAAGCACCGGCCGCCGATGCCGGTGGCGTGGAAGATCAGAGGCTCGTACTGATCTTCGAAAATTTCCCTCAAATTCGTGACGCACTGAGTCGTCACCCCGAACATGGTCATGCCGAGGAGAGGCTTCGCTTCCGGGCCGGCGGGGACGGCGTATTTGACCATGCCGGCCATGGCGTGCGCGGCATTTCCCAGCACCGCGCGGGAGACCGGGTTCAGGCCAGCCACGTCGGCCACGGAGGCCATCATGCAGATGTCAGTGGCGCCGATGTATGGAACGGTGTCCCCGGAAGCCACTGTGGAAACCATCAGCTTCGGCGTGCCGACAGGAAGAGCCCTCATCCCCCGGGTCACGAGGGCGGTATTGCCCGAGCCGCCCATGCCCAGCACCCCTCCGATGTCGTCGCGCCCCAGCAAAAAGTTTTCAAGCGCCTCGCTCATCGCCGTCACCGCGCTGCCGCGATCTAGCCCGGACGCCAGGAAGCCCGGATTCGTCGGGTGATGCCTCGCGATTTCCGCGTTGGCGATGTCCACTTTATTCTCGTGGGGGAAGATGCCGACATCCACCAGAACGGCATCGACCCCGGCCTTGTTCAAAAGCTCCTTCGCGTAGGACAGTTCCGGGTACTTGGTGTCGCAAGTTCCGATTATATAGGCTTTCTTCATCGCCAAAGACCCCTCATTCCGCAGACTGCGAATGCACGAAATCCGCCCATAATTGCCCCCCTGTTCATTTTGAATTGAATTGTACATTGTGATGAGAATATTGTACCATAAACCGCGCTTCGCTTGATGCCGATTCCCGGATACACGACATTTTTAGCGCGCGCAGACCTCCAGACGCGCCCACGTAATTCCCGCGCACGAGTTCTGTGCCGGGTTTTTTGCGAGCGGCTGGGGTCAGCGCCGCGCTTCCGTTTCGGTGTTTTTAAAGCCCGAGCGCGCTAGCTCGTGTTTTTAAAAAACGCTCTATTTGTGCTCCCCGATGACGTTGTTCCATGGAATTTCGCTGTAGTCCCAAGGCGTCACCAGCATGAAATGCAGTTGAATGCCCCGTTCGCGCAATGCCTTTATGTGAGGGATATAAGGAAGGACGTCGCCTATGACCCAAGTGTCCGAAACTACCCATATTCTCCGGCAGACATCGCTCGCAAAAAGCGCCGCGTGATCGACCAGCATCCGCAGGCCCTCGTCGAGTATTATGGGACCCACCGACATTATCATCGCGTCCTCGTGGCGGGGCGGCCCCTTCATCGCCGGCAGTACGTCCGCGTACGTTCCGGCCCATTCTATCTGCGCGAACAGATATTCCAGGTCGGCGGAAAGAGGGCGGTCCCCCCCTGCGGCCACGTCAGCAGGGTCCATGACGTAATCCTCGGACACAGCCGAGGCAAGCCACGACTGAACCTCCTGCATTACCATCGTGACGTAGTTTGGAATATGAGAACCCGACATGGCATCCAACAAATCGCCCACCATCCACAAATCGCGAGAGTCGCTCATTCCCATAACCTCCCCATCTGCCGATTTTCGCCTACCAGCATATCATAAAAAACCCTTGTTTACTCATTCGCCTCGTAAAATTCTCTTTTTTTCCACCATTTCAGTCCAATGAGCGGATATAATACATTCAGATAGGACAAAATGAACGCAATCATTAAGATTTAAAATTTCAGAATAATTTTATAATCGGAGGAATTTTTTTGCAGGAAGAACGAGCATATCCCGGTAACTTCATCCGGTTTCTCGGAACTGCGGGAACGCGTTTCATAATGCTGTCCCAGAGGAGGTCGTCCGGCGGGATATGGTTCTCCTGCGGGGGCGCAAGAGGCGTCATAGACCCGGGGCCCGGAAGCCTCGTGCGCTTATGCGAAGCCAAGCCGCCAATCTCGCCCATCTCGATAAACACGATCATACTCACGCACAGGCACGTGGACCACAGTTCCGACGTAAACGCGCTCGCGGAGGGGATGACGCTAAAAGCCGCGAAGCCTCGGGGGTTTGTACTGCTGACTCGGGATTGCTTCGAGGGCGGCGATTCCGTTTTGATGAACTACATGTCCAAGAGGATCAAAATGGTCGCCTTCCACGAGGACGGCGCCGACAGCGAGCCGGCGCCAGACCTGTCGCTCGAATCCGTCGCGCACTCGCACAACGGGGTGCAGTGCTTCGGCGTGATATTCAAAAGGACATGCGCGCCGCACTGGGGGCTGATAAGCGACACCGCCCCTCTGGAAAGTTTCAGCAAGCGCTACGTGGGATGCGAAATGATAGTCATCAACGTCGCGCTGTCGATGCCGAAGGCGCGCATCGACCACATGTCGCTGCCCGAAGTCGAGTCGCTGCTTGGAACGATCTGCCCTCGGACAGCGGTGCTCACCCACATGGGAAACGACCTGCTCGACATGGGCGGGGAGCGCATATCGCGCAAGCTCTCGACGAACAGGACGAAAGTCATCGCGGCGACCGATGGAATGGTCATAAGCCTCGACGGCGATTTTAAAAACTTGGAGGGATAGCCAGATGAAAGGCGATGTCAGCAGAAACGACGCTCTGGAGTTTCACAGAAACGCGGGCGGCAAAGTGGAGACCATACCAACGGTCAATATCAGGAACGAGCGGCAGCTTGCCCTTGCATACATTCCGGGGAGCATAATCGCGTGCGGCGAAATTCATTCAAACCCCTCGCTGGCGTACGACTATACCGGCAAGGCCAACCGCATCGCCGAGATAAGCAACGGCGCTTCGGTCCCGGGGATGGGAAGCGTCGGCCCGGAGGCAGCCCTTCCCGTGCTGGAGGGCAAAATGCTCCTGCTGAAGATATTAGGGGACGTGAACGCCGTGCCCATGTCCATAAACGCGCCCGAGGCGGCGGACGTCGTTTCGTTCTGCAAGATGATCGCCCCCACCGTGGGGGGCATAAACATAGAGGACATCGGAAGCCCCGAGACGCTTTACGCCGTGCGCGAGCTCACCGAAACCCTGGGCATCCCGGTCTTCTGCGACGACCAACACGGAAGCGCAGTCATAACCCTCGCCGCCGTGAAAAATTCGCTGAAACTGCTCGACATCGGCATTGCGGAATCCAAAATCGTCGTGATGGGGGCCGGGACTTCTGGACTCGCCTCAGTCGAACTGCTTCTTGCGAAAGGCGCCGCAGACGTGACCGTCCTGAACGAGCGCGGGATACTGGGGCCGCCTGACGCGAACATGGACCCGGTCCAAGCAGACCTCGCTGCCAGAACGAACCCAAGAAAACTTTCCGGCGGGCTCGACGAGGCCCTGTGCGGGGCGGACATACTGGTTGGGCTGTCCGGGGGCGGCGCCGTGACGGGCGAACAGATCAGGAAGATGAACAAAAAACCGGTGATTTTGGCTCTGTCCCTTCCAGACCCCGAGATAAGCCGTTCCGACGCGCTTGAGGCCGGAGCTTACATCTACGCTTCGGGCGACGTGCGGGAACCCAACGCGATGCTGAACATACACGCGTTCCCCGGCATCGTCAGAGGCGCGCTCGACGTCAGGGCGAGGAAGCTCACCGACTCGATGCTGTTGGCCGCCGCAGAGGCCCTCGCAAATATGACCGACAGGCGAAATCTGACGCCCGAAAACATCTTCCCCAGATTCTTCGGCAACGAGGCAACCCCGCGCATAGCGGAGGCAGTCGGCCAAGCCGCCATAAGAGACGGCGTGGCGCTCATTGCGGCACCGGAGGGCAAAATATACCAGGACACATGGCAGAGGCTGTTTGGAGAAATCGAACACATATAGCGCGAGCGCGCTTGCTCACGAAAAATACAGGCGAGCCAGTACGAGGGCGGTGACTGCGGAGTTCATGCGAAGCGAGTGGCGTTCCATGAACCACGATTTTTTCAAGTCAAAGCATCGCGCGCTTCGCTCCGCCCGCTTCCTGAAGTCGCGGAAAGTGGGGATGAGGGAGGGCGTGGTTTTTTTGTACTCCTCATACTCCACGCCGAACCGCGAGATCAGAAATTCTTCCTCGTAAGGTATTATCGTAAACAAATAGAGGGCCAAATATAAGACGGCGAACGAGGCCGCCCACAGCCACCCGACCATCAGAGCCCACCCCATGCCCATGATGCCGTTCCCCGCGTAAAGCGGGTTGCGTATCCAAGCGTAAGGCCCCCAAGTCACCAACTGCGGGGCGTCGAGCTCAAGCGTCCTGTATTTCGGTATGACCCCTGCCGCCCAAAATCTCAAGGATTGCCCCGCCGCGAGTATGGGGATTGCCGCAAAAAAACGCCATTTCGAAAAATCGACCGGGCAGGCCAAAATGGCCGCGGCGAATATACCCCAAATCAAGCCCCTGTATTTAAAGACGGCGCCCTTCAATCGCTGACGCCCCCCGAATCTCCGTCATCGCCCGTCTTTTTTGCCCCATCGCTCGCCAATATCTGGTTTGCGAGCTTCCAGCCAATACTGCGGACCGCCACTATCGTGCCGAGGAATATGCCGGTGTATTCGGTGAGAAAACGCCAGCCCACGCCCAGCATCCCTGCCACGTTCCATGGAACGAACATGCTGAACACGAGAGCAGCTCCGCCCTCTGCCGCGCCGCTTCCGCCCGGAGTCGGGATGAAGTAAAGCAGAAACAGGAACAAAGCCTGCATAAGGACGCAATCGGGATAGGAGACCGGCATTCCGAGCGCCCAGATCAGGCACGGCATCACCGACAATTGGGCGAGTATCTGGAGAAATGCGGTGAGAACCCCTCCGATGAAAAATTTCCGGCCAGTCGTCATGAAAGCCCTGATGTTGTCGTTATAAGCGTCTATCTCGCGGCAGACCAGCTTCAGGAGCTTGTTCGTCCATTCCGGCCTCAGGATGCCTATCCGAAGCAACAGCATTATTATCCTTGCGGCAAAGCGTTTCACGATCGCCGGGCGCACGACGCTCACCACCAGAGCCAGCCAGATGATTATTATGAAGATCACGACGTAGAAGACGAAACCTCGGATTCCCCAGCCAATCTGCGGCAGGTCTCCTTCTATCATCAGGGCGAACGGAATCATGGCGCCGAGTATCAGCATCGTCAGAATCGTCCTCACTATCGTTATTGCCACGGATTTTCCGACGCTGATGCCGTTCTGGTACATGACGTACATCTGAAACGGGCCTCCCCCGCTTTGCATGGGAGTGATGGCCGCCCCGAAATAATTAATCCATGTAAGCTCCATCGACAGCCTGTAGGAAATTTTTTCGCCGGCGGCCCTCGTGAGAAGGCATATCTTGAGCGCGTCGAGCATCCATATCAGCACCACCAGCATGAACGCCAGATAGAGCTTCATCGCGTCCGCTTCTTTGAAAATCTCGAACGAAGACCTGTCTATGCTGAGAAACAGCACGGCGCCGCACATGGCCATGCTCAAAAAAATGAATACTGACAGACCTTTCTTTACCGACACTGAGTGCATCCCCCTTCTTTTAAGAGGGCAAACTTTCTGAGCGCTCTTTTATTATTGGATTGGGCTGTCCAGTTGAGAGGCGATTTCCGACCAGTACGACGCGAATTTTTCTATGGATGGGATGAGTCGCTCCCGGATTATATAGGCCATCCTCATCATGCGCCCGCCCTCCATGACCGAGATCATGTCCTCGAGCACCTGATTCAGCTCGCGCGAGTCGGACTCCCAATTCCCGGACGCAAGACCGCTTGCCGTCACGCCGAGCAATGCGCAGCTTTTGGCGAACACCCCGACAAGCCAGTTGATGCCGTCTATCGCCTGAGAAAACGAGCCTTTCGCCCCAGCTTCGTTGCCTTCCTCGATCATGGTGGCTATCCCCTGCAGGCCTCTCACAAGCGTTGGGATATAATTTTTCCCCTCGTCGATAGACTCCCTCACGAGGTCTTTTATCGGCTGAGACGCAAAATTGATGTCGAGGCCCCCGGAGAGCGAGAAAAACGCGTCTTCGTCCTGAATCGACACCCCATCCACCACGATGTCCACGATGACGCGGTTTTTCGAAAAGGCGCTTTTCCGAACGGCTTCGAAGACGGCCTCCTTGCCTTCTTCTATTATGTCCTCGCTAATGGAGAGTTCCTCATCGTCAAGCCTGACCCTCATACCGGCGCCTCCCTCGAAGTCAATTCAACCAGACCAGCCAGGATATGATACTATAATACGCAAGATTAAACCAGCCACATTTCGCGCCAACCCCACATGCAGAACCCTGAGGCCCCGCCCCTTAATGCACATCCGGTTCGGTAGGGGCATATCTGTTAGGGCATGTGCATATTCCCGTTCGGGGGGCGTATGCGATACGCCCACCACCGCACATTCTGTCCCCCTCCCCCACCGGGGGATGCAAATTCTTTTTTCAATGTATTGCCATCAAAACTTTTTTGTGTTAGACTTCGTTAAGTTACAGAAATTGGCGAGTGTTTTTTGACGGAGGGGAGAGACAAGGTCATGGTTTTTACTGATGCGCCAAACAATCCAGCCATTACAATCTCCCAGCCAGCCAGCCAGCTCTATACCTAAATCCCGGCTTCTTTATAGCTATTTGTCGCGGGCAAATGCCTCCGTTGCGGGGTTTGCCCGCGATTTTTTTGCCAAAGGCAGGTGATTTGGCGAAAATAATTTTTTAATGCTCGTCAATGAGTTAGTTTCGACAAATATTTTCGCGAAGGAGTGATAGCAACTTGATTTCAGTAAAAAAAACCGCGCTCGTAATTTTGGCGCTCGCCCTGACAGGCGCGGGCCTTATGCCCGCTCCAGCGTCAGCCGACACTTATACTTCTGATAACCCGTATCCGATCAGCTCATTTGCAGACCTCCAAGAATTCAAGACGTATGTCGAGGCAAACCTGACCGAAACGGTGAACGCCAAACTCACCGCCGATATCGTCTGCCCGGACGGGGGCTGGATTAACCTGATTGGGCAAACCTCCGAAATAGCGTACAAGGGCACCTTCGACGGCAATGGCCATAAAATCACGCTCGTCAACAAGAGCCTCTTGACAAGTCCAAGAACTGGGCTTTTCTATGACATAGCCAACGGTTCGGTCGTTCAGGACCTTAAGGTAGAAGTTATTGTCAAAAACGCGTCAACATTAAACTCCACCGATACAACGCAAATAATTTCACCAGTGGCGATGTATAACCATGGCACGATACAGGACGTCACGGTGAATTGCGCGATTGTTACGCAGGGGCCGGCATTCGGCGTAGTCAGCGCCAATCACGGCACAGTCGAGCGCGTCACGGTTAACGGGTGGATTCAAACTGTTCGCACCACTACCGCTGTCGCGGGTATCGCGCAATACAGCTACTCCGGCTCAGTGATACGCCACTGCGTCAACAACGCGACACTCATTGGCTTTAATCATGTCGGAGGACTGGTGTCGTTCCTCAACGGAAGGCTTGAGTACAGCGCAAATCACGGCGATGTGACAAACAATAGCACAAACCGCGATTACACCGGCGGCCTCGCCGCAGAGATCAACTTTACAACTTATGGGGATCCTAAAGCGGATATTTACAACTGCTACAATGCAGGCGCTGTGTCCGGCGGTCTGAGCAATAGATACGGGATTGGTGGCCTCGTTGGAGGGTACTCCCGCGAAGAGTACGCCTTCCAGGAGGATTACGGAATCGTAAACAGCTTCAACTTCGGCCATGTGACGGCGAATACAGGCGCTAGCGCCGCCATAATCGGAACCGGCGTTACGGCGCAGAGCAACGGCAATCCGGTGCCTGTGAAAGCCGAGGACGTGGCGGGCTGTTCGAATGTCTATTACCTCGAAGGCTGCGCTGACGCGATCTTCGGCCCCGGCTCCACGGCAGTGGCCGGCGATAAATTCATAGGCAAGGACGCGGAGTACTTCAGAGATGAGCTGTTCGACGTTCTAAACGGAGGCCCCGGCGGCAAAATCACGGATGAAAACGTGTGGAAGCTGGCAGGGATTTCCCGTGCCTGGTTGCCCTCGGAGACAAGCCCTTGGAGGAGAACCACGAGCCCGATTTTGAGATCATAGCCGTCGAGCCGATATATCCGAACGGCCTCAGGGGAGAGAGTATGATGATCGGCGGCTTGAGCGACCTTAAGGAGTTCGCCCAAAAGATAGCCGACGGCGGGAACTACATCGACGCCGAATTGACGGCCGACCTCGATATGACCAACTGGAGTTCGATTGCCCCGATGGTCATCACCGGCATAGATCTACCGGCCTACAACGGCACGTTCAACGGAAACGGTCACACCATAAAGCTGACGAAACATTCTGATTCGGATTTTGGCAATTCGGCCCTCTTCTACTCGATCGGGCCGGAAGGAGTGGTCAAAGACCTCACCCTGCGTGTAGATTTTGCCGGAAAAGGCTCCGGACTCGCCTACAAGAGCCACGGCAGGGTGGAGCGGGTCACGCTGCACGGCAGCATTAACGTTCCGGAGCGCGGTTTCGTCGGCGGTCTCGTCTATGAAGCCAGCGGCCCGAACGCCGTCTTCTACGAGTGCGCCAACTATCGAGGGCAAGTTTACAAAGACGAACGCAGAAGAGTTCAGGAACGGCACAGTACTGGCTGCCTTGAACGCGCACCCGAGCGGCGTTGACGCGAGCGGCAGGGCCAAGTGGGCGCAGGGCGAGAGCTTCCCTGAGCTTCTGGCCTTCAGGCCCGACCTCGCGCCGAAGGAAAAGGCGCAGGGCAACGGCGGCGGTGGCGGAAGCAGTGGCGGCTGTGACGCCGGCTTCGCCGGCGCGGCTAGAAAAGCGAAGCGGGGGGCGTTTCGCCCCCCGCACCTGACCACGCCGTTTAACGGCTCGCCACAACCAGGCGGGCCGTTTTTGATGCCCCTGCCTCTCCGAGACGAAAGCACTCCCCCAGTCACTGCGTGACAGCCCCCTCCCCGAGGGGGCCAAGGTCAACAACTGCGGGGCGAAAAGAATTTGCATCCCCCATTGGGGGGGACCGCTCTGCGGTGGTGGG
>JAISQC010000071.1 GCA_031274465.1 Synergistaceae bacterium
TATCGTGGAAAATGCTTGGCGTTGTGTTAAGATTGCACGGCAAAGGAGCTGTTTGAGAATGCAATCGGCATCTGACAGGAGCTTCATGGAGCGCCTGAGCATCCCGCGCCTTATGTGGCGTTTCGCCGCTCCGGCTCTTGTGGGCATGTTCGCTAACGCCCTATATAACATAGTGGACATGATTTTCGTCGGGCAGGTCATAGGCTCGGGCGGGATAGCGGCGATAGCTGTCTCTTTCCCCTGCATGCTGTTTTTCATGTGCACTGCCACGCTGATAGGAACCGGCGCCGGCTCGCGGGTCTCGATACTGATGGGCGAGCGGAAGACCGGCCTCGCGGAAAGGACCCTCGGCAACTCGCTCACCCTGGCGCTGTCCGCCGGAATAATCCTGACGCTCGCCTCGCGCCTCATGTTCGGCCGGATACTCGTGCTATCCGGGGCGAGCGAGACGATCTATCCGATGGCCTCGGAATATCTCTCCGTCATAATATACGGGATCATCTTCAGCATAGTGAGCTTTTCCCTGTCGTATCAGATACGGGCCTGCGGAAGCCCAAGTTACGCGATGGGCACCCAGGTGATCGGCGCCTTGTCCAATATCGCGCTCGACGCCATGTTCGTCATCGGCCTCGGAATGGGAGTGAAAGGGGCGGCGATCGCCACCGTGATCAGCCAGGGGATATCGCTCGTCTGGGCGCTTGCCTACTTCTGGCTCCCGAAAGCGGCGCTGCGCCTCGGGATCCGCTATATGACGGGGCTCGACCCGGCGATCATCGGCAGGATATTCGCGGTAGGCGTCCCGGCGTCGCTCATCCAATTGAACTTCGTCTTCGTCCACGGCTTGATCACGAACGCATCCAGCTCGTACGGCGGCGACATAGCCGTTAGCGCGACCGGCATATTCATGAGCCTCGACTCCCTGCTCTTCATGCCGGCAGTCGCCATGGGAGAGGCTTGCAGCCCGATCGTCGGGTACAATTACGGCGCGGGCAGGACGGACCGGATCGTGTCCACCGTGAAAACCGGCATCGCCATAACTTCGGCGTTCTATCTTCTAAGCTTCGCGTCGATAATGATGTTCGCCGAAACGATGGTGATGATGTTCAATTCGGAGGACGCGCGTCTTATAAGCCTGACCGCGCGTTGCATGAGGTACGCGAACATCGGCATACCGATCATGTCGGTCTCAATCATCTGCGGCTCGTTTCTGCAAGGGCTGGGCATGGGGCGGGCGGGAATGGCCCTGGCGTTCATCAGGTTCGGGTTGTTCCTTTGGATCCCGCTGCTGACGCTGCCGCGATACTTCGGGCTGTACGGTATATGGGGCAGCTTCCCGGTGTCGGATATATGCGGCTCCGTCGCCTCAGGGGTGGCGATGGCATGGACGATCCGCCGCCTCCGCAGGAACGCCCTCGGATGAAAATCCGCGCCCCCGCGATTTTATTTCTTATCGCTCACGACGCCCGACTTTTGCTTGAAGAAAGTCTTGAACCACTTCGAGACCTCCCGCGGCAGTATCCGATAGCCCTTGCGCTCCTTCGATATCCACAGGAAATAGTCGTTCATGAACGCCTCCTGAAGCGCGCGTATGCCCTTCCCCTTGTTCGCCTTGAGCAGCGAGTACGTGTCCTTCAGCGTCCTGTCCTCGTCGTTGTCCCATCTGAAGGAGGCCAGCGCGAAACAGAAATCCTTGACGTCGGACACTGCGTAGAAGATGGGTATTATCAGGCTGTTGTCCTCCCAGTCGTAGACCCCGAGCCCCTGCCCTGGAACCAGGATCACCCGGGGAATGCCGTACATTCGGATGCGAGACGCCCTAAGCATGTCGGGGTCGAGGGGCGTCAGATCCATCATTATCTCGCCGGCCCGGCTCATCGATATCGGATTGTTTTTGTTCTGGCACAGAGGGGATGTGTCGATTCTCGCCGTGCGGGCGGCGAGCATCATGAAGTCCTTCTTGTGGTTCAGCCCCTCGCGAAGCTCCATTTTCAGGGCCGGGATCCCCTGCCCCTTGAACTTTTTCTTAGCCGTCTCGGACCTGGTCCTCCACCGCTCCGTCTCGTTCGTCACATGGACTATCAGCCCAGCCAGAAATTTCGTGCGGTCGTGAAGCGAGAGCACGTTCTGGATTATCTTCATCGTCTGGTCGAGCGCCTCCGGCTCGGCCGCAGGTTCCTCGCGGATCGCCTCGGCAGTCGAGTCGGAGTCGGCATCGAACTCGTCCTCCCGATTCTCGTCGCAGGCGGGCTCGATGGCCTCTTCGACCGGCATCGGCGGAGGAGGGGCGGGCTTTGCGCTAAAATCATCCTCGATCTCCGCGAACGGGTCGAACTTATCTATGGCGCTCGGCGGCGGCGGGGCTTCGCCCGCCTCTGGGGCGGCAACGGCCGGCGCCGACTCGGCCTTCGGCTCGTCGCTTTTCGTGAGCTTTTTCTCTATGTTGTCCATGAGATACCAGAAAGTCCGCTCTGCGGTTTCATACTGGCGGCAGTGTTCCTTTATCACCGCTCGCGACGCGTTGTCGGCCTCCCTCACGCGCTTCGTCCGCATATCGGTCTCTATAGCGTCCTGCAGCCCCTCGTCGAGGTTTTTCAACGTTTCCTCCAATTCGGACCTGTCTATTACGTCCACTTTGGAGGTGAGAGTGCTTATCGCTATCCGGCGCCTGGTTTTAGCGGCCTTGAGCTCGCCGTTGAACCGCTTGAGCTTCTCTTCGAGGGGCACGCCGCCGGACGGGCCGCTGTACGGCTTCGCGAATATCAGCGCGTAGTTCTCCTTGAGGTAGTCGGTCAATCGGTTATACTGATACATATCGACTGCGGAGGGCTCGCCGAGCTGGGCCTCGAAAGCGGGGTTCGGCGTTGTGTAACCCGAGGACAGATGCCCGTAATCTATCAAAAGGCGCTCCGAGGCGTCGAACTCCAGCTCGTCGGGCGGGCCGGCGTCGATCTTCGCCTCGACTATCGCCCACAGCAGGTCCCAGTACTGCGTCGCGGCCTTCTGCCAAACGATGCGGGCTTTTTTGCGCGATTCTGCGTCCTTGCCGTCGCGAAGGCGCGCCATGTTCTTGCCCAATATCTCCATCTGCTTCGCTAGCGTGGATATCTCCTTGTGATCCTTCCATTTTTCCGCTATCGCGGCGATAGCGTTGTCAACGTAGCCGCCCAACGTTACGAATCCTCCTCGCCGCGTTCCGGCGTCCATGTGAGGCATTCCACCAGACGGGTATACCAATTTTTTGTCTCTATTCCGGCTAGGACGGAGTTGCACGTATACTGCGGATCCGCTTCCCCTCCGAGCGAGCATGCTTCCAAGCACGCCTCCCAGTCATCCCCGGAGAACGTGATTATGCGGTCGAGCTCGCCCGGCAGGCGGGTAGTGGGGGTAATGCCGAAAGAAACCGCGCCAGACTCTTCGTGGACGAGCCTCGTCACGCGGAATTGCTTGTCGTCCAGGTTGGGGACGACTATCTCGAAGCGCTCGCGTTTTTTCAGGCCCCTCTCCCCGAGCAGCTTTATGGCGTCCGGCGCCTGCTCCGCCTGGACGTTCTCGAGCAGCGGCCAGAGCCTCAGGTAAGCTATGAGCTTGCTCAAGAATGACCTGCCGGCGGAGGCCACCGCCGAGACGACCTCGTCCGATCTGTAATTCTGGGCGGGGAGATATTTCCACAGGGCTTCTCCGAACAAGTGCCCGGTCCCACCCGACCAATCGCTGAAGCCGAGCAGCATCGACTTTGCCACGGGAAGCATGAACTCGCTCCATCTGGCAGGATTGGCAAGCGATATTTCCTTTACGACGGACGCGTTCCTCATCGTGAAGGGCAAGGACCCGTTTTCGATCGAAATCGCCGGCGACGGCCACGGCTTGCCCTCTTCCATTGCGGCGTCCAGTATGCTCTTCTCAGCGTCCGTAACCGCAAAGCACGGGCGCACGCGCCACTTCCCCCTCTTCGGAGTGTAGGCGTACCAGAGCGTGTCCCTCTTGTTTTCCGCTATGAGGCTGAGATCGGCGTCGCTTCTGGCCGATTTCGGGATGTGTATGAGGTCTCCCAGCAGGTGGACCCCCCGCCAAGCGATGGAATTCAGCGACAATGCCTCAGCGCTGCCCGATATGAGAGACACGACGCCCTCCATGATGGAACTCATCTGATATTCCTTGGTCGACCTGCCGACCTTGATCTTCAGCACGCGCGAAGGGTTTTCTATCCACGAAAGGGGCACGTATTTCTTTTTCTCGCTGTTGAGGTTGTATATTCCGAGCCTGGGCATCCCCTCTCCCCTGGCCAAAAGCAACGACAGATCGTCGTCCACTTCGTACTCCGCCAAAACCATAAATTCGCTCGATGCCAAGAGCATCACCCCGTGTCGAATAATTAAATAATTTAAAGTATCTGAATATCTTCGTAAGATTATATACTATAGTCTGAGCAAATTGCGTTTATCCCTGACATAAAAAACATGGGGATTCAGGCGTCAGCCCGATCCCCACTTCGATTCAAAAATATTTTGACCGTCAGTTCCCAAGCAGCTTCGAAACCGACTCTTTTACTCTTTTTCCGTCCGCCCGCCCGGAAACTTCCTTCATCACGGCGCCCATCACCCGCCCCATATCCTTAGGGCCCGAAGCGCTTAACGACGACAACGCGCGCGTTATTATGCCCTCCAGCTCTGAATCCCCGATCTGGGCTGGCAGGTACGACGCCAGTATCCGCGCCTCTTTCAGCTCGTTTTCCGCACGCTCGTCGGCGCCGCCGCTTTTGTAAAGCTCGGCAGCCTCCTCGCGCTGCTTGACTCCTCTCCGGACGAGGGTCTGCACGTCTTCGTCGGTGAGGTCGCCTTCGCGGCCCTTCTCGGCCGACGCGAGCTGCATCGACGCCTTCAGCATCCTAAGGACGGACAAGGTCAGTTCGTCCCTGTTTTTCATGGACGAGACCATGTCACGCTGAATCCGTTCCGCAAGAGGGCAAGGCATCATTCCGGCCTCTTATGCCTGTTCCTGACGGAGGCAGCCTTTTTACGCTTTTTTATTTCACTCGGTTTTTCATAGTGCTCGTGCTTTCTGGCTTCCCGGAGCACTCCAACCTTGCGAAGCTCACGTTTGAAACGCTTCAGTGCATCTTCTATCGATTCGTTCTCGCGTCGAGTTACGCTGGTCATCCTTTGTCCCCCCTCCCTTGTGCCATACCGCCCGCTCCCCCATCCGAAAACGTGAGGGGGACTAAACCTTACGTCTCCATCGCAGGCAGATTAGCCAAAAAACGGCTCACCCTGATAAGGCGACACTTTCAAATATATTTTAACTCAGGTTTTGATCTCGCACAATAGCAGATGCCCATACTCGCACTGCCGGGGAAGGATGTTCCCTCATCAGCCAGCCGATCCGCCCGGTCCCATCCTGGTGCTTCCTTCTTTTGAGCAGCCTCAGCAGCGGGACGAGGATGGCCTCTTCGTCGCGGACCAGCAGGCCCGAAATCTCGGGAAGTTCCCTCCCATCCATCTCGTCGGGCCAGCAATTCAGTGCCCCGGCTATCACGGAGGGCGACCCGTGGGACAAAAATGGCTTCAGATATTCCCTCGAAAGCTTCCATCGTTTGATCCTGTTGAGCAAGACCAACGCGTCGCGCTCCGCGAACTTATGCAGGTGCGACAGCATTGCCGACGCAAATTCCCCTCGGCGGGGCGAATTGGAAAACACGTCGAGGACCTGTTCGAGTGTCTCGGACATCGGCATGTTCTTCCTGAAATGCTCTATCGTCGCTTCAGCCATCTCGCCATTGGCGCTGCGAATGGATATCTGCCGCAGCGCCAGGATCACGACAGCCGGATGCCTGCTCTTCAGCCTGCGGATTACCGCATCGGTCCGGCTGCGCGCGGTGAACTCGCCCTTTCTGGATAATATTCCCTGTATCTCCGACTCGGCGCGCGATATGACGCTCCCGATGAATCGCGCGCGGACCGGCGGTATCTCGCCTTCCCCGGCGTCGGCGTCGATTCGCGCGCGCTTCCTCGAAAATAGCTTTCTCCATAATCTCCTGAAAAAAGACTCCTTGATCTCGACCCCGCCGCCCGCCGATTCGCCGAACGACGCCGGCGCATGGCGCGAAGGCGCGTGCCTATCGCCCGACGTTATCTCTTTGAGCGTCATGTAGGCTTCCGTTATTTCGGCAAATTTTCGCGCTCCATCCGGCCCTGCGACGTCAGGATGATAAATGCGCGCTAATTGCCTGAAAGCCCGTTTGACTTCCTCCCAGCTAGCGTCCGGGGAAAGCCCCAGCGCCTCGTATTTAGCGTCGCGCTTCACGGCGAGGCCACCTGCTCCAGCTCGGATATCATCCTGTCGAGGGTTTCCAGGACCTGCCACTGCAAAGACGGATCATCGTTCCTGAGCGATCTGGCGTCCCTCGTGATGTTGAGCAGCCTCGCCTGAAAATTATCCGGGTAAGACATCGACAGCCTCGCGATGCGCTCTTCCCTAAGGCGCATCTCCGTCGGGAGATCGCAGGCGACGACGCCGGATTCGTCGCTGTCGAGCGCGATGGTCTTCCTGCTCGTCTTTTTCTTGCGCTTTACCTCCACGTGGAGCAGACCTCCGCCGTCCACCCTGAAAAAGACCTCGACGATCTCCCCGTCCGACACTTTGTCTATAGTTAGTGTCTGCAAGACCCTGCCAATGCTGCGAACCTTCCGTTCGCCCTGCACGATCGTCACCTCGATGGCCCCATTCCCGTAAGCGGTGAAAATCTGCCTGGCCTCGGCGGGAAGCGGCGAACCTTTGCGCAGCAGCAGAACAACCCCGCCATCCGAGTTCATGATCCCAAGGCTTTTGCTCAGGACGTCTATCAGGAGCCTCTCCCTGCCCTGATGCGCGTACATGGCGCTCCCTGTGGCCACGGCGTCCTCGGGGCGCAGCCTCGTGCGGTCCGGCTCGCGGACCCGCTCCGAGAGCATGCGGCGCAGCATTGGGACGCGGCTGCTGCCGCCGACGGTCAGCAGCCTCTTGGGGCTGTATTTGCGCCACATTTTCTCAACCATTATGAGGATGTCCTCCATGATCGGTTTTATCAGCGATTCGAACTCGGCGCGCGACACTTCGACGGATTTGCCGCCGCCCGACAGCCCGGCGGGGACGCGCCATACCACACGGTTGGCGCTCGACAGCTCGATTTTTACAGTTTCGGCCTCGAGCATCATCAATGTCGCCCTCGGGTCTCCCGGCCTGGAAAGAGGGACCCCGGCATTGCGGCACATCCGCTCCGCAAGGAGCCTGTCGAGGTCTAGCCCCCCTATATCCTTGCGCCCGTGGCTCTCTATCACCTGAAACACGCCACCCTCGCCTTCCACAAGCGACATATCGAGGGTCCCGGCGCCAAAATCGATGATCAGAAAACGCCCGTCGATTCCGGTGGAAAGGGCCGCCGCAGTGGGCTCGTTGACTATGCGGACCCTGTCGAAGCCAGCTTGCCTTGCGGCGCGGGAAAGCGCGCCTCTTTCGAGGAAACTGAAATGGGCGGGAACGGCCAGGACGCACGACGAGACAAAAGCCCTCAGATGCGCTTCGGCATCCTCCCGCAGTATCGACAAAAGCGGAAGCAACAGCTCTTCCGGGGTATACGTGCGCCCATGGACGCGGGCGACCCAATCCGTGCCAAGATGCCGCTTCATGTCCCACCACACCATGTCCGGGCTTGTCAGAGCCGCGCGGGACGCCTCCTCGCCGGCAACGAGGCCGTCTTTGGTAAAGGCGACCATCGACGGAATCTTCGTTTGGCCCCATCTGTTGGGAATGAGCTCCACCCCGCGACCGGGAATATCCACCGCAAGCTGGGCATATCTCGTGCCTAGATCGACACCGATGGTAAAATCTTCGCTCAATCTCACGCATCTCCCGCATTTTCCCGAATTATCGGGCTATTCGTCATCGCAAACGGTTACTTTTCCCACATCCACGCCCTCACATAGAAGTATACTACCAATCGAAATTTTAGGGTTCACCTGTAGCTCATTTCCCTTTAGGCAGTTTCCTGTATCCTGCGCCGCCGCATAGACTTTCACATAATGCCTGCTCCACCCCGACGCCGTGCCGCTGTCGGCGTTTTCCACGAGGATCGAGTCGGTTTTCCCAATCCATTTGGACGCATAGGCGGCGGCCAGCTCGCCGGACAGCCGAAGCGCCCGCTCGACCCTCTCCTTCACGACGCGCCTCGGGACCTCTGCGCCCATGGACGCGGCCTCCGTCCCGCGCCTTGGCGAGAACGGAAACACGTGGACTTTGCCAACCGACAGATCTTCGAGCAGGCGCATGCTGTTCGAGAACGCCTCTTCGCCCTCACCCGGAAAGCCCACGATCAGATCGGTGGAGATGTGCGTCTCGTCCCCGAGGCAATCGCGCGCCATGCCGACGATCCGCGCAAAATCCGACGAGCTGTAGCCCCGCCTCATAGAGGCCAACACTCCGTCGTCCCCGCTTTGGACTGGCAGGTGCAGATGCCGACAGAAAGCTTCGGATTCAGCGGCAGCCCTCAACAGCTCCTCAGTCAGGGAGAACGGTTCAAGCGAGCCAAGCCGAAGCCGTCTGACCCCCTCTATCCGAGAGGCCCGCCGAATGAGCCCGGCAAGCGTCGTGCCGCAGTATTCATAGCTTCCAAGCTGTATCCCGGTCAGGATTATCTCGCGCGTCCCATGCGACGCCACGGAGGAAATTTCCTCCGCCACATCGTCCGGGCTGCGCGACACATGCGCCCCCCGCAGCGACGGGACCGCGCAATAGCTGCACCCCCTGTCGCAGCCGTCTTGGACTTTTATGAAGGCCCTAGTGAGCATTCTCGGGCGGTCGAGCGACATGCGATCCCACTCGGGGCTTTTCGCGACGTCTATTTTTTTGCAGGCGAATTTTCCGGGCGACTCGTGCCAGCGTTCTATCATCTCCGGGATGAGGCCCTTCACCCGGTTCCCTATCAATATATCGACGCCAAGCGATATTGCCTCCTCCTCCGTGGCGGCCTGGGCCCAGCATCCGCACGCGACCAAGAGCGACTGCGGGTTTTCCCTGCGCGCCCTCCTGAGCGCCTTTCGCGTCGTGGCGTCCGCCGCAGACGTGATCGAGCATGTCACGGCGACGATTATGTCGGGGTTTGCGCTTCGTGCGCACAGGGGCGCGAAAACCGCGCCGGAGGACTCCAGCATCGAAGCTATGGCTTCGGCTTCGTAGTGATTCACGCGGCAGCCGAGGACCGTTATGGAAAAAGTTTTGCCTGCTAGGCTACGACATTCGGACATTTCGATATCATACACGAGGGGGCAAAATATGTCACCGAGGGCGGGAGGCGACGTTCGCGCGCACAGCGGAGGGGCGTCCTTCAGCCGGCCAAAGCCCTCAGGCGGAACCAGGCGATTCCGGCTATGGCGGCGGTGGAGGATCGCATTGTCCGACGACCGAGAGAGACGGGGGCGAATTTTTTTTCGGCTAGGACGGCGCGTTCCGCCTCGCTCCAGTCGCCCTCAGGGCCCACTGCGTAGGCAATTTCGCCAGGCAGTTCCGAGATCTCCGAGATAGGAGGCGAGGACTGCGATATGACTGCGGCGCAGCGGAAATTCGGCAGGGAGTCCCAGCCGACGTCGGCGAACTTCGCCGGCGGGCCTATAACGGGCGGGGACGCGGCGCCGGAGACGGAAGTCCCCTCGTCCAATATCTTCTGCCAGCGAGCCGCCTTCTTGCCGCAGTCGGAGTCTCCGATGCGGGGAACCGACCGCTCGCAGGACAGGGGGATTATCGCCTTCACGCCGAGTTCAGATGAGGCGCGCAGCACGCAGTCGAACTGGCCGGGCTTGAGAAGCCCGATCAAAAGCGTTATCTCCGGCCTATCAGGGCGTTCCTTTTCGGAGCTTATGGCGTGGAGCGCGCATCTCCCACCGCTCGCCTCGAGCCTCATGAGAAACCTCTCGCCTTCCGTTCCAGGCGACAGCCCCTCCACCGTCGCGCCATCGCACAGGCGGAGGCTTTTCAGCAAGTGGCGCGCCTGAGCCCCGTCAAGGCGCCAGGTTCTGTCGTCCTCGCGGACGCAGCGCTCAAGCCGGACTTTGGGCAGCGACACCCCACCACTCCTCTTTGGCCATCTCACCCACTACCGAAAGCCCCATATCCGCCAGCTCCGACATGAACATGCCGCGCTCTTTGAGCGTCATGCCTGAAAAGATCGCGATCCCCCCAGGGGCAAGCCTGTCGCGGACCTGCGGCAGCATTTCGAGAAGCGGGTCGAGGAGTATGTTCGCGAAGATCAGGCCAAACCGGCCGTCCACGCCGTACATCAGGTCGCCCGTTTCGAGGGTTACCATCGCCGGGTCGATGCCGTTCAGCTCCAAATTGCCCTTCACCTCTTCTATGACGGCTGGGTCTATGTCGCGCGACCGGACGCGATCCGCGCCGAGTTTTATGGCGGCTATGGTCAGTATGCCGGATCCGGCGCCAACGTCCATTACCTCCCCGCCATTGAAACCGTGCTTCTCCAGGACGAACTCCAAAAGCTCCAAAGCCGCCTGAGTGCTCTCGTGATAGCCTGTTCCGAAAGCGCTCCCAGGGTTTATGTAAATGGGAATCCTCCCATCGGGTTCCTTTCCCTTGTGCCAAGGTGCCAGGACGACGAGCCCTCGCCCCACGCCGAGTGGGGGGAACGCTTCCTCGCTCTGGCGAGACCACTGCTGGTTCTCTATTTTTCCCAGATCCTCGACCTTCACCACAGGCCATGGCTCCAGAGCGTCCAGAAGCTTGTTCCTCCAGTACGACAGTTCCTCGTCGGAGCGGTAATATAAGCGCATCCTCGCCCCGTCCGGCAATTCCTGCAGCTCCGTACCTATGCTGCCGGACAGCTCGGCGGCGGAGTAGAGTATTTCCTCGTTTTCCGCCGGCGCCGCCGCCTCGTTCCTCAAAAGCACTGTGACGTACCACCAGTAGTTCCCCATCAGGCACACCTCCAATCTATAAAATAATGGAGAGAAGATCCTCAAATCCTCCCTCCATTGTACAACAAATTATGTGCCTGCGTTCCGACTGCGCGCTTTTAGCCGGAGAATTTGTCCTTTATCCTGTCGAATATCCCCTTGCTGTCCGCGACGTCCACCTTCATTTCGGAGGCAAGCTCCGTCATGAGCTGCTTCCCCCGCGCCGAAAGGTTTTTGGGGATGTTCACCCTGACGTGGATGTGCATGTCCCCGTTACCCCCTCCCCGCAGGCGCGGCATGCCGCGGTTTTTAACCCTGATCACCGAACCGGGCTGAGTGCCCGCCGGCACGTCGAGTTTTTCAGCGCCCTCGAACGTCGGTATCGACACAGAGGCCCCCAGCACGGCCTGCGGCATCTCTATGTCAACGCGCACGTGCAGGTCGGCGCCGTCGCGCTGGAACCGTGAATCCGGCGCCACCTCGAGAAGTATGAAGAGATCGCCGGGAGGCCCTCCGTTCCTGCCGGCCTCCCCATCGCCAGCCCTGCGAAGCCTGGTGCCGGTATCGACTCCGGGCGGTATCGTCACCTCGATCTTGCGGCTTTTCCTGACCCGCTTGGAACCCCTGCACTCGACGCAGGGCTTCTCGATTATCTTGCCCTTGCCTCCGCAAGCCGTGCAGGGGACCACCTGCACCATCCTCCCGAACGGCGTGTTGGCGGCGCGCTCCACCTGCCCCCTGCCGCCGCAGGCCGAACAGGTTTTGACGTCTGAGCCGGGTTCCGCCCCGCTTCCGTCGCAGTGCGGGCAGTTCTCCTCCCTCGGGACCTCGACCTCCCTCGTTGCCCCTCTGTACGCCGTCTCAAGCGTTATCCGCATCGACATCTCGAGGTCCGAGCCCCGGCGCGGCGCGGTGGGGTTGGAGCTTCGCGAGGCGCCTCCGAAAAAGCCCTCGAAAAGGTCTCCGAACAGATCGCCGCTGAAACCGCCCCCGAAGAACGGCTCGCCGCCGAAACCGCCTGCGCCGGGCGCATCGCCGACGTATCCGAACTGATCGTACTGAGCCCGCTTCTGCGGGTCGCTCAGAACGTCGTTTGCCTCGTTTATCTCCTTGAACATGCGTTCGGCGTCATCGTTGCCCTGATTCGCGTCCGGATGATACTTCCGGGCCAACTTTCGGTACGCGCGCTTTATTTCATCCGCAGTGGCGCCCCTAGGCACGCCCAATACTTCATAATAGTCTTTTTTGCCTGGTGCAGCCACCGCCGCTCACCTCTTAACCGTTTATTCGTTTCCGCCCGGCTCGCTGAAATCAACATCTATCGTTTCGCCGCCGGTGCCGCCCTGCGCATTTTCGCTCCCCGCCGACGCGTCCGGCGCCTCCTGCGATTTAGCCGCGTAAAGCTTCTCGGCTATGGGGTGCATTGCGGTGGCCAGAGCGTCGCGCGCGGAGTTGATGCTGGCTACGTCCTCCGAGGCTATCGCGTCGCGAAGCGCGTTTATCTTCCCCTCAACGGCGGCTTTTTCGGTCTCGGAGATCTTGTCGCCGAGGTCCTTCAGGCTTTTTTCCGCGTTATAGACAAAAGAATCCGCCTCGTTGCGGGCCTCTATGAGTTCCTTTTTGCGCTTGTCCTCGTCCTCGTGGCTCTCGGCGTCACGCCGCATCTTCTCGATATCGGCTTCTGTCAGCCGGGAAGACTGGATCGTGATGTGCTGGACCTTGCCGGTTCCCTTGTCCTTGGCGGTGACGTTGACTATTCCGTTTGCGTCGATGTCGAACGTCACCTCTATCTGCGGGATGCCCCTCGGCGCCGAGGGGATGCCGTCGAGGGTGAACTTCCCGAGCGTCACGTTGTCGGCGGCCATCGCCCGCTCGCCTTGCAGGACGTGGACTTCGACCTGCGGCTGATTGTCCGAAGCAGTCGTAAAAATCTGGCTCCGGGATGCCGGGATGGCCGTGTTGCGGTCGATTATCCTGGTGAAGACCCCGCCCATCGTCTCCAATCCGAGCGACAGCGGCGTGACGTCCACAAGGACTATGTCCTTGTGCTCGCCGGACAGGACAGCGCCCTGAATCGCGGCGCCTATCGCCACGCATTCGTCGGGGTTGATGCCCTTGGTCGGCTCGTGCCCGAGAAGCTCTTTCACCTTTTTCTGGACCATCGGCATGCGAGTGGACCCGCCGACGAGAAGTATTTTGTTCACGTCCGACGCGGAAAGACCCGCGTCTTTCAGCGCCGACTGAGTCGGCCCGACGACCCTCTCCAGAAGATCTCTCGTCAGGTCCTCGAATTTAGCCCTCGTCAGCGTCAGCTCGAGATGTTTGGGGCCGTTCTGATCCGCCGTTATGAATGGCAGAGAGATGGTGGTCTCGACCATCGACGACAGTTCGACCTTGGCCTTTTCCGCAGCCTCGCGCAGGCGCTGGACCGCCATCTTGTCGTTTTTGAGGTCCACGCCGTCGGTGCGCTTGAACTCGGCCGTCATCCAGTCCACTATCCTGCTGTCCCAGTCATCGCCCCCGAGCATGTTGTCGCCGGACGTCGCCAGGACCTCGAAGACGCCGTCCCCCACGTCCAGGATCGACACGTCGAAAGTGCCTCCGCCGAGGTCGAAGACGAGTATCCTGTGCTCGCCCTCCTTGTCGGCGCCGTAAGCGAGGCAGGCGGCGGTCGGCTCGTTGATGACGCGGAGTACCTCGAGGCCGGCTATCGTCCCGGCGTCCTTCGTGGCCTGGCGCTGCGCGTCGGTGAAGTACGCCGGGCAGGTTATGACCGCGTGGGTCACTGTCGTGCCGAGGTACTCCTCCGCGTCGCGCTTCAGCTTCTGCAGGATCATCGCTGATATCTCCTGCGGGCTGTGGGCTTTGTCGTCTATCCTCACCTTGTGGTCGGAACCCATCTTCCTCTTTATGGATATCACCGTACGGTCGGTGTTGACGATGGCCTGGCGCTTCGCCAGCTGCCCGACCAAACGCTCGCCTTCCTTGGTAAATGCCACTACGGACGGAGTCGTCCTGTTGCCCTCCGCGTTCGGGATGACGGTTATGTTGTCCCCTTCCTTGACAGCCACGCAACTGTTCGTGGTGCCAAGGTCGATTCCTATTACCTTTCCTGTCGTCTTAGCCATTTCGGCTCACTTCCTTCCTTATTTTTCAGGACCTGCGAAAATTTAAAAAAATCATTGCACGCCGTCTTCCTCTGTTTTTTTTCTCCCGACCTTCACCCGGGCCGCCCTCAAAACCCTGTCGCCGAGCATGTAGCCTTGGGACAATTGCTCGACGATGGCCCCGTCTTCATCGTCGAGCTCGACATCGACGGTCATGACAGCCTCGTGAAGCGCCGGATCGAAAGCACCCTCAGCCGTTATCGCCCTCAGGCCGAGATTTTGCAGCGCGGCAAAAAATTGCTTCTGAACCATCGATACACCCTTGTACATTGGTGATTCTTTGTCCGGTTCCGCATCCAAAGCGCGAACCAGGTTGTCCAGCACCGGCAGCAGATCGGTGACAGCGCCCTCTGCGGCAAGAACCCTGTCACGCGCCCTCTCGCGCTCTACCCTCGTCCTGTAGTTGTAGAAGTCGGCCTTTGCCCTGGCTGCCTCGTCCTTGTACTGCTCCGCCTCGCTCCTTGCCTCTTCGAGCAGGGTTTCGAGGCTGGGGGCGGTTTCGCATCCATCCGAGGCTTCGCCGGCCGAAACGGCCCGTTCTTCCCCTTCCGGCGCGGCGGCGTCTTGGGGCTCGGTTTTTACGTCATCAGCGCGCATAAGTCTCTCTCCTTAAAAGTCGTGTATAAGTTTTCATCGAATGCCATCTATGTCGCACAGCACCCTGTCGAGCACGGATATGACCTTTTCGTAGTTCATGCGTTTTGGGCCTATAACCCCGAGCGTGGTGCGAGTCCCGTCCGAAATGGAGCTCGACAGCACGACCGAGCAGTCCTCCAGCTCCGGCACCTTGTTCTCCTCGCCTATTATCACTCCGATGCCGTCCTTCTGGCCGTATCCCGACAGGAGCCTCGCAAGCTCGCCCTCCTGCTCGAGTATGGAAAAAAGCGCCCTGAAGCGCCCGATGTCTTGAAAGTCCGGGACGTCGAAGAGCCGCGCCAGAGACCCCGTAAGCAGCGTCGTCTGCTCTCCGGCAAGCATGTTGTCGAGATCGTCGAGGGCCTGCCTGCATGAGTCGGCATATTCCCCCAGCCCCTGCAAAATGTAGCTTTGAAGTATCTCACGAACATCGCTCCACTGATAGCCGGCGAAGGTGTTTATCTTCCTCGAGAGATCCTCGAGCGAGTCCTGCGACAGGTCGCACGGCATGCTGACCATCCTGTGGTGGACCACCCCACCGTCGAGTATGACTAGGAGCAGGAAGTGAGACGTATCCACGCGGATGAAATCTATCTTGTTGAGGCGCGCCTGCTTCAACTGGGTGACCGCAGCCATCCCGACGTAGTTCGACAACTGGGACAACAGCTCGGACGCCCTCGCCAAAGCCCCACGAAGGCCGTCCCTGTGCTCCTTGAGTCGGCTCATCCAGCCGCCGCGCGCGTCCCCGCCCTGCGGCCTGCGCTGGAGCACCGTGTCCACGAAAAGCCTGTACGCCATCGTCGTGGGGATGCGGCCCGCCGAAGTGTGAGGCTGCTTGAGGTAGCCCATTTCCTCGAGGTCCGCCATCTCGTTCCTGATGGTGGCCGCGCTGCGCCCCTTGAGATACCTCTTGGAAAGCGTCCGCGACCCAACCTGCTCGCCGCTTTCGATGAACTCGTGAACGACGGAGAGCAGAACTTCCAATTGCCTCTCGGTCAGCATGTGAACGCCTCCTTATTCGAAGAGCTTCGAACCCGCCTATTAGCACTCGTATTCATTGAGTGCTAAACACCCCTCAATTTCGATAAGAATATCAGTCAACCCGCCAAATGTCAAGACAGGTCAAACGGTTTTTGAAAATATTTCTATCGGCGTCCTTTCATTGACAAATAATGCGACGAGTCATTCGAGGACCGTCAGCCAATCCTGCTCGCGGAAAAAAGCACGGCGTTCATCGGCTCGTCTGGCCGGATCACCCTCAATGCAAAGCGCTCCGGCGTGGTTTCGCCGCTACCGGCAAGCAGGAACTCCCCTTCTTTCAGGCAAACCCTGAACACCGCGCCGCGCACGTCGCCGCCTATCTCCGCTTCGAGCGGGCCCTGAGCCGCGAAACACCCGGCAAATCCCCGGGAAAACGATACGGACCCCTCTTCGCGGATATAGGCCATTTTCCCTTCCCATTGGATTGAATGGATCAGGTTGAAATCGACGCACTTGCCATGCGATACCGTATGCGCCCCGCCGTCGAACGTGTGGATGTCTCCGGGGCGCAGCGCCCTTTCGTCATTTCCGTCGTGAACGAGGCGCAGCTCGCCCGACAGGGGGGTGATATGCCTCGTGAAACCAGCGAAATTGGAAAACACGGACATGTCGGCATCCACTGTGGCGGAAGACACCCTCACCTCGAAGTTTCGCGCCGCGCACGAGGACATTTCGGGATATATGAAAAATTCCCTCGTCACCCCGCCGGGCCAAGCGCTCGCTTCGAAATCATTTTTCCCCTTGACCGCGCATCTTATCGTCATCCCACACCGCTTCTTCCATGAAATTTTTCACGCCCTCGCGGTACGCTTCGAGGCTGGAGGGTGAGCTGTCTATCTCCAAGGTGGAACGGCTTCCGTCTGGCCTGTGGGTCTTGTTCCACCAGCTCACAGCCTTGACCCTCGGATATCGCCCCTCGCTGACGCCGCGCAGCGCGTCGGCGATCCATACGGCCGTGTCCGGGCCCTCGGACACGCCGAGTTCCAGAATGGCTATCGGTTTTGACGGAGACAGGGCGCACAATCCGGGATAAAGATGCCTCATGGCGGCCTCGAACGGAACGGCATCCCCGCTTCCGCCGAGCCTTCCGTAGACGCTTGCGCCAATCCAATCGACCCACTCGTCCCCCGGGTAGTAGCTGCTCGCTGAGTTCCATTCCTCTTTGGGGGAACCGTTCGACGCCACGTGGAAGACCCACGTCACGTCACGCGCGCCCCTGTCGCGAAAAATCCGAACGATGCGCCTGTATGCCTCCCTGAAACGCTCTGGCCCGTCCGGGACGCCACTCTCCCCGTATTCGTCGCCTCCACGCCCGTTCCAGGCACCGCTCCACGGAAACCACGACCCGTTGGCCTCCGGCCCGAACTCGATCATTACCGGAAACCCCAGATCGCGGACGTCGTCCGCGCATCGCGCCAGCTCCCCGTCGAAATCGCCGCCCACGATCCGCTCGAGCGTGTAGACCGGCTCCGGCTTCCCCTGCTCCAGCCCGCTCCAGGGCATGGCGCCGACCAGCGGGACCACGCCCTCTTCGTGCAGGACCCTGCACGAACGCGCCGGAAAAACAATCCCGCCGTTCCAGTGCCATGAGACGTAAGCCCAGACTATTTTCTTCCCCGCAAGAGAGACATACGACCTCACGCTTTCCGGCGTCACGCGATCGTCCCTTGGCCCGAAATCGGGATGCGCCGAGTGGTAGACTCCGGATGCCGGGGGAGCTAGCCTCACGCCCGCGAGGGCGCGGAATGGCATGAGTGCCGTGATGAGAAAAACGAAGACGGAAACGCGAGCCGCCCCAGTCATCGACCCTTTTTCTCGTTCTCCAAGCCTGAGCGGGACCGCCGCATATTCCAGATGACATACGCGGCGACGATGGCGGCGCAGCATGCGACGAACCCTATCGTGATTTTGCGAAGCCCTTCGTACATCGCGTCTCCGGCGCCTCCGATAAAATAACCGAGCGCGGTGAGCGCCACGACCCATATGCCGCTGCCAAGGCCGGTATAGACGCCGAACTTGAGCAGGTTCATCCTGGCAAGCCCGGCGGGAAGCGACACGTATTGGCGGATGACCGGCAGCAAGCGCGCCGTGAACGTGCTGATATGTCCGTGGCGTGCGAAGAAAACTTCAGCCTTGTCAAGGGCTTCGGGCGATACGAAAAAATATTTCCCGAACCGGTCGAAAAACCTTCTCCCCCACCTGACCGCTATATAATAGTTGAAATAAGCCCCGAGCAGGCTTCCCGCTATGCCGCACAGCGTCACTGCAACCGGGTTCATCAGCCCTTTGCTCGCGAGATAACCGGCCGGCGGGATCACCACCTCGCTTGGGAACGGGAAAAAAGACGATTCGAGGAACATCAGGGCGACGATCCCGGGGTAACCCATGGCGCCGACGACCTCGACAAGCCAAGAGACTAGCGAGTGAAACAGGCCAGAGAGCCAAGCTATGGGGCTCATCGGATGTCGAACCCCTTTTCGCCCTCAAGGACGGCCTCCTGAGAAACGGACACGCTGAGGACCCGCGACCACGGCGAACCAGCGCGGCACCAGTCCTCCATCTCGTCCACGGCGCCGAGCTCCCCCTGAAAGCATATTTCCACGCTGCGCTCCGGCAGGTTGCGCACCCACCCGGTGAGGCCGAGCTCGGACGCCCGGGTCCTCGAGCTCCACCTGAAGCCGACACCCTGCACCTTTCCGGCGACTACCACCCGCCTCCTGTACAACTTTTCACCCGCATCCGGCATTTAAAAAAGCCCCCACCTGTCGTAATTGAACACCGCATGGTGTAAGATACCATAAATGCATCGCTTTGGAAAAAATAAAAAACTCAATAATTTGGAGGGGTGTCGCATGAGTAAGGATTGCGGAAATTTTTTGATGTTCGTCGATGACCTGTACGAGGACCTCGAAGTCTGGTATCCGAAGCTTCGGATCGAGGAGGCCGGTGGCAGGTTGACGCTTGCGGGGCCGGAGTCGGGCAAGCTCTATTCGGGCAAGCACGGGTATCCCTGCGTCAGCGAAGCGGCGATATCCGACATGAATGAATCCGACTTCCGGGGCCTTATAATCGCCGGAGGATTTTCCCCGGACAAGCTGCGCCGGCTGGAGGAGGTGAAAAACCTCACCCGCGAGTTCATGGCCGCGGGAAAGCTGGTGGCCCACATCTGCCACGGGGGCTGGATACCGGCGTCGGCGGGTATATGCAAGGGGTTTCGCATGACGTCCACTACCGGCATAAAGGACGACCTGGTCAACGCTGGGGCGATTTGGGTGGACGAGCCGGCCGTAACCGACCGCAACATGGTTTCCAGCAGGAAGCCCGGCGATCTCCCCGACTTCATGAAGGCCATCTTCAAGTTCCTGGATTAGGGCAATATCGCGGCAGCGGCCCCTGTGGCCGCTATTTTTTTATAATGCGCTCTGCCCTGCCGTCCGTCCTCTGCAAGGCGCCGGGCGGCAGAATCTCAAACGGTATCGTGACCCCTATGGACTGCTTTATCGAATGAGCCAGATCGCGCCCCATCGCCTCGATATCCTCGGCGTCACGCTCGCCCGACATCTCGCAGTCGATGCTCATTTCCTGCAGGCCGGAATCCCTCCACGCGCTTATCTGAAAATTGGGCGACATCCCAGGTACCGCGCAAATGGCAGCTTCGACCTGTGACGGGAAGACATTGACGCCGCGGATTATCAGCATATCGTCGCTCCGGCCCCGCACCCGGGCCATTCGCGGCGTCGGCTCGCCGCAGGGGCACGGGCCCGGCATCAGGCTCGTGATGTCGCGCGTGCGGTATCTGACGAGAGGAAACGCCTGTTTCTTCCACGAGGTGAGCACCAGCTCCCCTTCGCTCCCATCCTCCAGCGTCTCAAGGGTTTTGGGGTCAACCGTCTGAGCGATGAAGTCATCCGATATGTGAAGGCCGTTCTGTTCGAGGCATTCCGACGAGACCCCTGGCCCCATAGCCTCGCTCAGCCCGTATAGATCGATCGCCTTGATGCCGAGGCGCGATTCGAGGGATTTTCTCAGCTCGTCGGACCAGGACTCCGCGCCGAAGAAACCGAGCCGAAGCGACAGGCCATCCCCGCATGTCCGCTCTATGCCCTCCGCTAGGCGGAGGGCGTAAGAGGGAGTGCAGGCGAGGACCGAAGAGCCGAGGTCCCTCATGATGGACACCTGCCTGTCGGTAAACCCATCCGAGATCGGCACCACCGCCGCCCCGAGAAGGCTCGCCCCTTCGTGAAACCCGAACCCGCCGGTAAAAAGCCCGTAGGCGAAGGAGACCTGCACGATATCGTCCCCGTTCACCCCCGCAAGGCTCATGCACCACGCCATGTTGCGCGCCCACATCAGAAGGTCGCCCTCGGTATACGCCACCAAGGTCGGTTTGCCGGTAGAGCCGTTTGTGGCGTGGATGCGGACGACGTCCTTTTTGTCCACGGCAAGCCAGCCGAGGGGATAGTTGTTCAGGATGTCGTACTTCGTGGTTGTGGGCAGGAGCGACAGATCCTCGTACGACGAGACGTCGTCGGGGCGTATCCCCCGTTCGGCCATCCTTTTCGCGTACGGGTGCCCGGTCTCGGCCATGCGGCTCAGGATGGACCGCAGCCCGGCGAACTTCTCCTCGCGGCTCGCGCATTCTTGAGCCCTGTTGATTCTCGTCATGACAGCATCCCCTTTTGCCGGCCCGTTCATTTCCATCGCTTGCAACGCTTTGAGTTGGCGTTATAATAATTTCGTTTGGCTGGCGATCAATATTTTAACATTTCGCAGGAGGATGGCGTATATGAAACGTATCGTAGATCTTTTCCACAAGGCGGGAGTGTTCCACGTGGCCACAGTTGACGGAGACCGCGCCCGGGTGCGCCCGTTCGGGTTCATCATGGAGTTCGGCGGGCGCCTGTACTTCACCACCGGGAACAAAAAGCCGGTCTATGCCCAGCTCAAAAAAAACCCGCTCACGGAGATGTCGGCGATGCTCCCGGACGACAAGTGGGTACGCCTCGAAGGGCGCGCGGTCTTTGACGGCAGCGAGGAGGCAAAGAAAAAGGCGTTCGAGTTGTTCCCGGATTTCAAACATCTTTACCAGTCGCCGGACAACCCAACATTCGAGGTGTTTTATCTAGAAGAACCCTCAGCAACCCTCTACTCGATGACCGACGCTCCAACGAAGCTTCTGTAGGGTGATAACGCTCGTCCTCGGCGGCGCGCGCAGCGGCAAGAGCGCGTTCGCGGAAGAGCTCGCCTCGCACCCGGAGGTTTCCGGAGGGGTCATTTACATAGCTACAGCCGACGCCCTCGACGATGAAATGACCTCCCGCATATCGAAGCACAGGGACAGGAGGCCGCGCGGGTGGGCGACGTGGGATGGCGAAACAGCGTCCCTGCCCTCGGAGATGAAAAACATCGCGTCTTCGTGGGACGTACTGCTGCTCGACAGCCTCACGATGTACCTGAGCTGCGCGTTTCTGGCTGCCCCTGAGGCGGACGGCGGCGACGAAGCCCTATGGTCTGCGGCCGAGGGGAAAATCATCGGCGAGATGGCAAAGATCTTCTCGAGCTTCAAGGAAGCGTCCTCTGGAACGCAAAAAAGCCTCATCGTGGTCAGCGACGAGACGGGCTGCGGGATCGTCCCATCGAATCGCATGGGCAGGAGGTTCCGCGACCTTCAGGGGAGGGCGAATCAGGTCGCCGCCAGGCACGCCGACGAAGCCGCCCTCGTCGTGGCAGGAATGCCTTTGTGGATCAAACGGCATGAGCCAGGCAAGTGATAGGAATGGGCGATTTCACGGACAAAGCCGCTAAAATAGCCGAATGCGCCGAACGCCTGAGAATCGAGGCGTGCGAACCCGGTTTCCTGAAAAGACTGCTGACGAAGACGGCCTCAGTATGGGCGCTCATTACCAGAATACCGCTCCCGCGCGGCGTTTTGCCTCGCGGCTTTGCGCTTCCCGACTCGGACGCCGTCGCGACCATGCCTCTGGCAGGCGCGTTATTCGGCTTGGTTTGCGCTCTCCCGGCGCGGATCGCCGCCATGGCAATCGCTCCCCCCGCAGCCGCGTGGATTGGCTGCGGCATTTACACGATCCTCGGATGGAGCCTTCACCTCGACGGTTGGGGGGACCTGTGGGATGGCGTTGGCTCAGGTTTGCAGGGCGAGCGGATGCGCAAGGTGATGAAAGACAGCGGGGTGGGGGCGTTCGGAGTCGCCGGCATAGCGCTCGCCATATCGACTCGGGCGGCTCTGCTTTCGGGGTTAGACGCCGGAAGCTGGATGTCTGCCTGCGCGATCGGCGGAGGGGTCGGCCGTTTCGCGCTGGCGGTGACGGCTTACGCCGGAAAATACCCTTGGGATGACGGAATGGGGCGGGACATCGTCCGAGGATTCGAGGGCTACCAGCTCTTCTGCTCGTTCGCGGCGGCGTGCGTGCTGTTCCCGTTGGCGCCCCTCGGCTGGACGGTCGGCATGTTCGCGTCCGGCATAAGCGGGGCCGCATGCGCGATGTGGGGAGCGAAAAATCTTGGCGGCGCAAACGGCGACGTGCTGGGCGCTTCCGCAGTCCTCGGCGAGCTTCTGGCGCTGATGGCGTGCTCGCTCTACGCAACCCCTGTTTAGGGAAACGCCGCTTGTACGCTCGTAGGGGAATACCGCCGAAAGTGCCGACTATATCATGAAAAGAGGGAAATCTTTTGTCATCTAAACAGATCAGACTGTTTGCAACCGATCTCGACGGGACTCTGCTGGACGATTCCGGAAACATCCCGGACCGCAACAGGGAGGCGCTGTCGAAAATCATCGAACGCGGCGTCAGGGTCGCGATCTGCACAGGCCGCATGTACAAATCCGCCATGGCTTTCGCTTCGCAGCTAGGGCTTCGCAATACGCCGGTCGTCTGCTACAACGGGTCGATGGTCCGCGATACCGAGGGCAACACCAGCCTTCACATCAGACTCGACATGGACGTGGCGCTAAAGCTGCTCGCCATTTTCAAAGAAAGAGGCGTGTACGTACAGGCTTACATCGAAGACGAGCTTTACGTCAAAAATGCGACGGCGTCTGAGTTCCAAAATTACACTAAATATTTCGGAGTGGCAGGCCGCCCAATCGGCGATGCGCTCTACTCCCCCCAAACCGCCCCGACCAAGCTGCTGGCGATCACATCCGGCATCGACGCCTCGCACGCGCTGATCGGCGAATTCTCGGAGCTGTTCGGGGGCTCGCTTTATGTTACGACCTCAAACGAGGATTTCGTCGAGATGATGAACCCCGCAGCAGGCAAAGGGCCTTGCCTCAAAAAAGTGGCGGAGACGCTTGGCATTCCCATGGAAAACGTGATGGCAACCGGCGACGGGGAAAACGACGCGGAGATGATACGGCTGGCCGGGGTGGGGATAGCGGTGGCCAATGCCAGGCAAAAGGCGAAAGACGCCGCGACCTGCATAGCCCCATCCAACGAGGAATGCGGGGTGGCGTGGGCGATCGAAAAGTACATACTCGGCGTCTGACTCATCGGAGCGTGGATGCGCCTGCGAAAATGGAGCGGCGAAATGCGCCACGTTTGCCGGGATTTTTTGCGGGGAAAACGCGGACGCGGGGCTTGCGGCGCAAATAACCCGAGCGACACAGGCGCATCGGGCTGGGGTTGCCTTACCTCCTGTTTTTGTGAACGGGGAGCCCGTTGAGGTGCGGGCGCTTTGGAATCACATCGTCCACAAAGCACCAGATGCTCTCGGAGTCGTAGATGCTCCAGCCCATCCCAGCAAACGAGTCCGCGTTCTCGAACTGCTCCGTGGTGAACGACTGTATGCCGCGCCCGTCGGACCTTCCGTCGTTTACCCCGTCATCGTCCATGCGCCACACGCAATCGACGATGCTGCCGGCGGAGTCTCTGACCGTAAAGCCCTTCACCTTCTGGGACAGCGTTCCGTAAGAATAGCAATTGGATATCACGACGTTCCCGCCCAGACGGCGGACGATGCCGATGAACCCCCCGGCCGAACTCCTGGACTCGTTCGCCGTGACGGAACCCAAGCAATAACAGTTGCCTATCTCCGTCACCACGTCCTCGGAGCAATTCGCGGATCCCACGAAGCCGCCCACGAAGCCCTCCCCCATGACGTTGCCGGACGAGTACGAGGAATATATGGAGCCTCTCACGATATCGCCCACGAAGCCGCCGACAGCGCCCATCGTCCCTCTCTTCAAGACGTTTCCAACTGCGATGCAACGCGTGATCACGCTGTTCGTGAAACCGACGAACCCCCCGACGAGCGCGTTCGTCTCTTCGTTCATGGCGTTGACCATGCCCTTCGCGGTGCACCAGTCGAGGCGGCAGTTGCGGATCAGCCCTCCGAACCCGCCCACATTGCCGCAATCGGACGCGGTCACGGCTACATTCGAGTGGCAGTTCTCGAGCGCGCTGTCCTTTATCGATCCGACAAAGCCCCCGGCCTCCCCCATGTTGACCGCCTTCAGCTCCCCGAACGACTCGCAGTTGTAAATCTTCCCGCCGTTATAGACGTAGCCGCACAGGCCTCCCGCCACATTGCCGTCAGAAGCCTCGATCGCCACGGATGAGGCGCTGTTCATCAGCAGGCAGTTGCACGCAAGCCCGATGAGGCCCCCGGTGTTGGTGGAGCTCGACGTTATCCTGCCTTCCGCGTAACAGCTGGCCACCGTGCTGGTCTCGCCATAGCCGACCACTCCGCCGACCGACTCTCCTTCGGTGATCGTGAAGCTTTTCACGTGCAGATTTTGGATGACTGCATACTCAACATATCCGAACAGGCCAGCGCTCTTGTTTTCCTGATTCTCGACGTGGAAATTGCTGACAGCGTGCCCTCCGCCGTCGAACATGCCGCAAAATTCGCGCTTGTCGAAAGGACCGGAGCTGTAGCCTATGGGCTGCCAGACGATCCCGCCGAGATCTATGTCGCAAGACAGTCTGAAATGCGAGCCGCCGTAGGAAATTCCGCCGTTCACGTCCTCGGCCAGCTTCAAAAGGTGAACGGGCTTTGAGATGATATAGGCGCTCTCAAGCGACAGCCCGTCCCCTCCGGCAAAATTCACGCCGGTCAGGTCGAGATGCTCCGGGACTATCCATTTCTCATACGTAGAGTCAAGCATAGAAATCACTCCATCCCTGCTCCGGCTGTTTACATTAGCCACTATCGCCGTTAATCAGGATAACCGAACAATCGCCATAAGGCAATATCTCATCCCGCTCCTTCGAAAATTTTTTAACTTATTGTCGAATTATAACTCATTTTCTATGATTTTGTGCGAAAATATGCCATGTTTGTCTTTGACATTATTGAAATAAAAAGGAGATATAACCTCCTCGCGGGCATGGGCGGAACCTGCGGTCTTGAACCTGCGCTTTGAGGTCACTCCAACAGGCTTGATAAATGCCGGGCAGCATAAGATAATTGTCCAATCGGCGGGCAAAAAACAATCAGGATGTTTTTTTAAGCGCTCCGCCGTTGGAGGCAAACCATAGATGATGGAAACAGGCCAAACGCGAGAACATCGGGAAAACGACGTCAATTCCGACGCACCGCCGGAAACCGAGGCGGAGTGCAATGTGCCTGGCAAAACCGGCGACGGTCATGGGACGTCCGCCCGGATTCCTTCGAGCGTATTTTTTTCAGCATTCGCGTCATCGGCAGCCATCGTCACAATTTTGTTCGAGTTGTACACCGGGCTTTGCGCGAACGCATTTGCCGACCCAATCCCTAGCGCGTTGCATCTGTCGTGCCTCGCCCTCGTCCCGATCATCCTCATATTCACGGCCTTCAAGCTGAAGAGGGGGATGACTGCGGCCTCCCTGCCATGGCTTTATTCCCTCAACGGGTTTCTGCTTGCCGTGAGCCTGTGGTACGCGGTTTGCTTTTTGCCATTAATGCCAATCGCGGCCTTCATGGTGCTATGGTACGGGTTTGGGCTCATGCCGCTTTCGCCGTCTTTATCGCTGGTGGCGGCCGTCCATCAGTCATTTCAGCTCGCCCGGTACGGCAGGGCACTCTCCCCCGGCAAAAGCCACGTGCGGCATCGGTTTGCCGGCGCCGCGCTCGCCGCCGCCCTCATCCTGGGGTGGGATATTCGCATAGAAATAGTGGAACGGGCGATGCAAACGGCCATTACTGCGCCCTCCCCGGCGAGAGATGAAAGCATGGCAACGTTAAAGCTCCTGCGCGCGGAGGACATCGTCCTGTCGTACTGCTACGCGCAGCACGAGCGCCTTCGACCATTCCTTCAGCCATTTGGGTTTCAGAAAAACGCATACAGCAGCGGCATCATGGACATCAGAACCCTTTATTACCGCCTGACCGGGCGCGATTACCGGGAAGCCCCCAGACCGCCGCGCATGAGCGCAAGACGCCGGATCAACTGGTTCGATTCTCCGGAATCCCGTTCCGAGGTCGGCGGAACCACAGTCGGCTCGCTGGCGCCCAGACTGTCGCTCGACATCGCGTCGCTCGACATCAGCGTATCGAGCTCTCCTAATGGCGAGGACGCCGGGCCTGGAGTGGCTTACGCCGAGATGACCCTCGAATTTGCAAACAGCGGCTCGTCGCAGCAGGAGGCCCGCGCGCAGATAATCATGCCTCCCGGCGGGGTCGCCAGTCGGCTCACGCTCTGGATAGACGGCGAGGAGCGCGAGGCCGCGTTCGGGCTAAGGGGCGCTGTGCGCTCCGCGTACGGGCAGGTCGTAGCGCGCAAGCTCGACCCGGCGCTGCTGACGGAGGACGGGCCGGACCGCGTCCTGCTCCAATGTTTTCCCGTGCCGCCCAAAAGCCGCATGAAGGTGAAGGCCGGGTTCACCTTGCCGCTCGTCCCGGCAGGCGGGCGGATGGCGCTGCAGATGCCTTACTTCGCGGAGCGCAATTTCGCGAACGCCCCGGGCATGAGCGTTGCGGTATCCGCCGACAGCCGGACCCGGCTGACCTTCGATGCAAAGTCGCTCGCGGTTTCCGGCTCGAACCTCCGAGGCGCGGTTTCAATCGGAGAGCTTGCGTCGGCGGTGATTTTCGCACCGTCCCCGAAACCCCGCGACTCGATTTATGGCGCGAATCTGTCCGGGGTACAGGCGTCATGCGCGCTGGCAGAAATTCCGCTGCTCGATGCGCGCACGATGGCCGTGGTTTTGGACTCCTCGCGCCAGTGCGCGGCGGTTTTCAGGCCGGGCGGGCGCGATTTGGACTGGGCCGCGATACTTAGCCAGTTGCCCGACAACGTTCAAATCGCCCTGTTCGCCGGTTCCCTTTACATACCGCCCATGAGCCGCGAAGAAGCCAGACGGCAATGGCCGGAGGCGCTTTCGAAGCTGGATTTTTCAACCGCCGACGAGCAAGCGGGCAACCTCGCCAAGGCATGGGACCTGTGCGCCCAGAGCCAAAACGGCGCTGTGCTGTGGCTGCACGGCAACCTGCCAATCGATATCGCCAGCACGACCGATGTGGAAACAAAAATGAGCCTACGCGCGGCCCCGGCTGGAACCGACGCCGCGCCCCGCTTGCTGTCGCTTCAGATGATACCGGGCCCAAACCGCATCGAGGAAAAACTGGCCTACTCGGGCATGGAGCGTTTGCCGGCATTTTATGGCCTTCCGGCAGAGGACCGGTTGAAGGGCGCGTTCGCGATGTCGCTTTATCCGAGGCTGAACGACCGGGAACTGGCATTTTCCCTCTCACGTCCGCAGGGCTACTACAGGCAGGGGCAAAGCTCCCCTCACATAGTTCGGCTCGCCTATTCGGCTGAAATAACCCGCAAGCTGAGGGAAGGCGCAAGAGCTTCGGACATGGAGGCGGACGCGGCAACCGCAGTGAACCTGAGGCTGGTCACCCCCCTCACTGGGGCCGTGGTGCTGGAAAACGAGCAACAGTACGCCGAACACGGCCTCGATCCGAATAAAGCGCCTCAGAGCGTCCCGACCATACCGGAACCCGAGGAGTGGGCGCTTCTGGCTATCGTGCTGGCGTTCCTCTCCCTGCTCTATATCATC
>JAISQC010000158.1 GCA_031274465.1 Synergistaceae bacterium
AAAAGCATATTCGAGTCGCTTGACACGTCGAAGATGAAAATCATCAGCATGTTGGATTGCGTGGACGCCGTCGAGGAAGAAATCGTCGAGGGCATGCAGGAAGAAGAGGAGGAAGAGGAAGGCAACGAGCACGAGGAGGAGTACGACGAGCACGTCTGGACGTCGCCAAAAAACGCGAAGATCATCGCTCAGAAGATATCCGACACTCTGGCGGAGATCGACCCGGCCAACGGCGGCGCGTATAAAAACAACACAGCGGCCTTTCTTGAAAGTTTGGACAAGCTCGACTCGGCGTTCAGCGAGGTCGTTAAAAACGCGAATAGAAAAACCCTCGTCTTCGGCGACCGCTTCCCGTTCCGCTATTTCGCCGACGCCTACGGGCTCAAGTACTTCGCCGCGTTCCCGGGCTGTTCTACCGAGACCGAGGCCAGCGCCGCCACGATAGCGTTTTTAATAGACAAGGTCAAAGCCGAAAAAATCCCGGTCGTGTTCCACATCGAGCTGTCAAACGAGGACATAGCGGAGACGATCTGCGAGGCCACGGGGGCTGAGAAACTGCTGCTCCACGCGGTACACAACATCACGGCCGACGATTTCAAGAAAGGGGTCACCTACATCGACCTCATGACCGCCAACGTCAGCGCGCTCAAAACCGCGTTGAATTAGCCGGATCAAGCGCCCCCCGATGCCGTCCCCGAGCGGATGCGCCCGGGGACGGCAGTTCGCGCCTACTGCCGGTCCGGCCTGAGCAATCTGGAGTAGTAAGAGTCCATGTTGTAGAGGGCCGCTGCGGGGTTGTGGCACAGCACCCTGTCCTTGACGATGAGGTACGTCACGGGCGCTTTCGAGTGTTTTATGAAGAGCGTGTCGTGCCCCACGCACAGGCCAATTATCACGTTGAAATCAGTCCCCTCACGGTTGAGGGTCTCGGCCTGCATGATGGGGTTGCACATCGACTCGTGGGAGTGCGGCACGAGCTTGCGCTCCTCCTCCAGGCCGATCCTGGTTTTGTCCACGGCGCCGATTTTGCACGCCACGCCATACAGGTTCACGCCGCGCGCCCTAGCCGCCCTGGCAAAAAGGCCGCACTCCCTGATCAGGCCCAAACAGGACGCGACGCCGACTTTTTCGTACCCCATCCTCTTGGCGAATATCAGGATTTCCTCGGCCCTCGTGGCGGAGCAGTAAAAATCGCTCTCTATCTGCGCGGACGTGATCGCGATTTTGTGATCCACTGGGTTTTCCGTGTATTTTGCTACGCAGCTCTCGACCGCGTCCGCCCCCATTTTCACTGTCGGGCAAAAACCGGGAAAGCTTTTGTCGAGCCTGGAGCAGTTGCCGGCCGAACAATCCGCGCAGCTCGGGCAGTTCGCGTCTCCCATTGAAATTCCCCCACTCTGTAAAATGTTTTTAGCATGGAACTTTTGAAAATTACTACTGCATTACCTATTGAAATTATGTAGTTAAGAGTTATCATTATTCCAACGAATGACGTATAATCATATCACGGAACAGGGGGCATGACCTAATGAAAATATCGACAAAAGGGCGCTACGCGCTGAGGGTGATGGTCGATCTGGCCATTCACGACACGGGGGAGTTCATACCCTTGAAAAGAGTCTCGGGCCGCCAGGAGATAACGATAAAATACCTCGAGCAGATAATACCGTCCCTGAGCCGCGCCGGCTTTCTGAAGAGCTCGCGGGGCAAGGAGGGGGGGTACCGGCTGTCGCGGCGGGCCGCCGACTACAAGGTGGGGGACATCCTGCGGGCCGTCGAGGGGAACATGTCCCCCGTCGCGTGCATGGACGACGATCCGAACAGATGCCCGCGCAGCGGGTGGTGTCCCACGCTTCCGCTGTGGCAGGGGCTGAACAAGGTCATCAACGACTATCTCGACGGAGTGACGCTGGAAAACCTGGTGGACCAGCGCAGGAGCATGGACGGCTTGGATTATTCGATATAGGGGACGACTAAGGGGCTTCCTGACAAATGGCCTCGAATTTTCGCCAGGGGTATTGACAGGGGTGTTTTACGCGTTATAATCCTATTATTATGATATGAATAAAGTTAATAGTAGGTTGAGGCTTCGCGCCAAATGAGCAGGTTTGAACCAGCGGGGGTTCGCCTTGCTGAAAAAAAGTCGCTCAAACAGCCGCCGGCTGAAGTATAATAAAATTCGACCGCAAAGGAGAGTCAGTGAAATGGGAAAGATTTACTCGGAGCTAACTGATCTTATCGGAAAGACGCCTTTGATACACCTTCAGAAGTATTCGGCAAAACACGGCGTCTCGTCTCGCATACTCGCCAAGCTGGAGTACTACAATCCTGCCGGCAGCGTGAAAGACCGCATAGCGAAAGCGATGATAGAGGACGCCGAGAAGAAGGGCGCTCTCAAGGCCGGGTCGGTCATCATCGAGCCGACCAGCGGCAACACCGGCATTGGGCTTGCTGCCGTGGCCGCCGCCCGAGGCTACAGGATCATCCTGACGATGCCCGAGACGATGAGCGTCGAGCGGCGCAACCTGCTGCGCGTCTACGGGGCGGAGCTGGTGCTGACCGAGGGCGCGAAGGGCATGAAGGGCGCCATAGCGAGGGCAGACGAGCTGGCGGCCGAGATACCCAACAGCTTCATCCCCGGCCAGTTCATCAACCCGGCCAACCCGGCCATCCACGCCGCGACCACCGGCCCGGAGATATGGGACGACACGGACGGCCATGTTGACCTGTTCGTCAGCGGAGTGGGCACCGGCGGGACTCTGACAGGCGCAGGAGGGTTCCTGAAGTCGAAGAACCCCGCTCTGAAGGTAGTGGCGGTCGAGCCCGCTGGCTCTCCGGTGCTTTCCACGGGAACCCCCGGGCCGCACAGGATACAGGGCATCGGGGCTGGCTTCGTCCCAGACGTCCTGGACACGAAGCTTTACGACGAAATCCTCCCCGTCAAGGACGAGGACGCCTTCGCCACCGGGCGCGAGCTTGCCAAGGTTGAGGGCGTGCTGGTCGGCATCTCGTCGGGGGCCGCGCTTTACGCATCGACACAGTTGGCGCTGAGGCCGGAGAACAAGGACAAGACCATCGTCGTCATACTGCCCGACACGGGCGAGCGCTATCTGTCGACGGCGATGTTCGCGGAGTGACGCCCGGCGGGGATCGCCGGGATGACACCATAAATTAACGGGGGCTTTTCGGCGTTCCCCCCTCAAGGAGGAAAATGAAGATGGCGATTGCCAAAAACACGGAGTCATGGGCATTTGAGACAAAGCAGCTTCACATAGGGCAGGAACTGCCGGACCCGGCGTCCGACGCCAGGGCCGTGCCGATCTACCAGACGACGTCCTACGTGTTCAGGGACGCGGCTCACGCGGCGGCGCGTTTTAACCTGACGGACGCCGGCAACATCTACGCCAGGCTCACCAACTCGACGCAGGACGTGCTCGAAAAGAGGATAGCCGCTCTCGAGGGCGGTGTGGCGGCGCTGGCCCTCGCCAGCGGCGCGTCGGCCGTCACCTATGCTTTCCTGAACCTGGCAAAGGCCGGAGACCACATAGTTTCGGCCAAGACCATATACGGCGGGACGTACAACCTGCTCGCGCACACCCTGCCCCTCTACGGGATCACGGCTACATTCGTGGACCCGGATGTGGAGGGTTCGTTCGAGAAGGCTATTCAGCCGAACACGAAGGCCATCTTCATCGAGTCGCTGGGAAACCCTAACTCAAATGTCATTGACTTTAAGGTCATCGCCGATCTCGCGCACAAGCACAAGATCCCTCTGGTCGTGGACGCGACTTTCACCACGCCGTATCTCATACGGCCGATAGAATACGGCGCGGACATCATAATCCATTCCGCGACGAAGTTCATAGGAGGCCACGGCACCACACTCGGCGGCATAATAGTGGACTCTGGCAAATTCGACTGGGAGGCTTCGGGCAAATTCCCCCAGATCACAGAGCCATCGCCGAGCTACCACGGGCTCTCCTTCACGAAGGCAGTCGGCCCGGCGGCCTTCGTTGTAAGAATTCGTGCCATCCTGCTGCGCGACACGGGCGCGGCAATTTCCCCGTTCAACGCCTTCCTACTGCTGCAGGGGGTGGAGACTCTCTCCCTCAGGGTCGAGCGGCATGTCGAGAACACGCTCAAGGTGATCGACTATCTTAAAAGCCACCCTAAGGTTGAGGCCGTCCACCACCCCTCGCTGCCCTCCGAGCCGAGCCACGCCGCGTACGTGAAATATTTCCCAAACGGCGCCGGCTCGATCTTCACTTTCGAGATAAAGGGCGGCGTGAAGGAGGCTCAGGAGTTCATAGACAGGCTCGAGATATTCTCGCTGTTAGCGAACGTAGCCGACGTGAAGTCGCTGGTGATACACCCGGCCACGACCACGCACTCGCAGCTCAGCGAGGAAGAACTGCTGGATCAGGGCATAAAACCCAACACGGTTCGCCTGTCGATAGGAACGGAGAACATAAAGGACATCATAGCCGACTTGGACCA
>JAISQC010000220.1 GCA_031274465.1 Synergistaceae bacterium
TAGATTGATGGCGACAGATGCGTTCATTCCAACATCCGCACAAAATAAATCAAACTGTTTTTTAACATTTTCATCCATGCGAACGCTTAATGTCGTTTGTGCCATAGGTTGCCCCTCCCTTCAAATTACACATACAGTGTATATTAATTTTCATACATCGTCAAATCATTTTTCGAAGGATTTTCCTGCATAGATATAAATTTCGGGGTTTCGGGATGTATACTTTGACGTACTCCCCTTGCTGCGGCAAGGGGAGTATGTCAAGGAAGGGCGGTGATACCGTGGGCGGCAAGGTTATGATTGCGATGAGCGGCGGCGTGGACAGTTCGGTCGCGGCATGCCTGTTGAGCGAGCAGGGTTTCGACTGCACCGGCGTCACGATGAAGCTCTTCGACAACGAGGGCGTGGGCTTGGACAGGGAAGACACCTGCTGTTCGGCGCTTGACGCCGAGGATGCCAGAAGCGTCGCGCACAAGCTCGGCATCCCGCATTTTGTATTCAACCTCTCCCGCGATTTCGCCGAACACGTCATCAAAAGGTTCGTGGACGGCTACATGGCCGGGAGGACACCCAACCCGTGCATCGACTGCAACCGTTTCGTGAAATTCGAAAAACTGTTCGCCCGCGCACGCGCGTCCGGGCACGATTATATCGCCACCGGCCATTACGCGCGCGTCGAAAGGGACGAGTCCGGCCGGTTCAGGCTGCTGAAATCCATCGACGAATCGAAGGACCAGAGCTACGTGCTTTACTCCATGACGCAGGATCAGCTCGCCCACACTCTCTTTCCGCTGGGGGGCATGACGAAAGCCGAAGTGCGCGCCATAGCTCGCGCGCGCGGGTTCAGGAACGCCGCGAAAGGAGAGAGCCAGGACATTTGTTTCGTCCCGGACGGCGATTACGCCAATTTCATCGAGCGCCTCTTGCCGCATTCGCCGGGCGGCGGGGATTTCATCGACGAATCCGGGCGCGTCATAGGGCGGCACGGGGGGCACATCCGCTACACGATAGGCCAGCGCAGGGGGCTTGGGGTGGGCTTCTCGCGCAGGATGTTCGTGGTCGGGAAAAACCCAGCGGACAACACCGTTACCCTCGCCGGGGAGGAGGCGCTATATTCGAAGGTGCTGTATGCCGACGAAATAAACCTGATCACAGTGGATGCCTTGGACGGCCGAGCGCGCGTGACGGTCAGGACGAGATACAGGCAAACCGAGCAGCCTGCCGTAGCCGAGGCCGCCGGGGATGGTATAATGAGGGTGGAGTTCGACGTCCCGCAGCGCTCGTTCGCGCCGGGACAGGCGGTTGTCCTCTACGATGGGGACGCGGTGTTTGGTGGTGGAACCATCAGAGAAACGAGGGCCAAATGATTGAAAAACTAAAGCGCGACGGCGATTTGAGCGACGATGAGCTGAAAATCCTGCTCGCGTCTGGCGAGCGTGACGCGCCCCTTTTCGCAGCGGCAGACGAGGTGCGCCGCGCGGTTTACGGCACGGACGTCTACATACGCGGGCTGATCGAATTCACGAACCACTGCAAAAACGACTGCCTTTACTGCGGCATCAGGCGCGGCAACGGCCTGGCGGAGCGTTACCGGCTCACCCCGGACGAGATATTGGAGTGCGCCGGCCAAGGGTACGAGCTGGGGTTTCGCACCTTCGTTCTGCAGGGCGGTGAGGACCAGCATTACACCGACGAGATGATCTGCGAGATAATCTCTCGGATAAAAAAGCGCCACGGGGACTGCGCCGTCACGCTGTCGATAGGGGAGAAACCCAAAGAGAGCTACAGGGCGTACTGGCGCGCGGGCGCCGACCGATACCTGCTGCGGCACGAAACCGCCGACGGCGCGCACTACAGCAAGCTGCATCCGGCGTCTATGAGCCTCGACGTTAGAAAGCGCTGCCTGTGGGACTTGAAGGAGATCGGTTTTCAGGTGGGCTCGGGCTTCATGGTCGGCTCGCCGCATCAAACCACGGAGAACATCGTCTCCGACCTGCGCTTTTTGCAGGAGCTGGAACCCGCCATGATAGGCATAGGGCCGTTTATCTCCCACAAGGACACTCCGTTTCGCAATTTCGCGAGCGGCACTGCGGAGCTCACGCTTAGGCTCGTGGCCATTTTGCGCCTCATGTTCCCCTACGCGCTCATACCGGCTACCACCGCGCTCGGGACGATAGCCCCCGACGGCAGGGAGCGCGGTCTTGCCGCCGGCGCAAACGTAGTGATGCCAAACCTCTCTCCGGTCGGAGTCAGAAAGCACTACCTGCTTTACGACAACAAGATCTGCACCGGAGACGAGGCGGCCGAGTGCCGTAAGTGCCTCGAAGCGAAGGTCGCGCTGGCTGGTTATGAGATAGTCGTCCACAGAGGGGACGCAAAAACGCATTTTTCGGGAGGGGTAGCGGTTTAAAATGGACATTCACGAAAAGCACGAAAACCTAAAAAAATATCTCGAATCGCTGGGAAGCGTGGCAATCGCCTTTTCCGGGGGCGTAGACTCCACTTTTCTCCTGAAGACGGCACACGACGTTCTGGGGCGCCGCGCAATCGCGGTCACCGCCCGATCATGCTCGTTTCCCGAACGCGAGCTGAACGAGGCCGTGGCGTTCTGCAGCCTCCACGGGATCACCCACGTCATATGCGATTCGGAGGAGCTGGACATCGACGGCTTCTCGCAAAACCCGCCTAACCGCTGCTACCTCTGCAAGAACGAGCTGTTCGAAAAGATATGGGCCGTGGCAAGGGAGCATGGCGTGAAAAACGTCGCGGAGGGGTCCAACATGGACGACAACGGCGATTACCGCCCCGGGCTCGAGGCCGTCGCCGAGCAGGGAGTCAAAAGCCCCCTGCGGCACGCCGAACTGTCGAAGGCCGAAATACGCGAGCTCTCCCGCGAAATGGGCCTCCCCACGTGGGACAAGCAGTCGTTCGCATGTCTGGCGTCGCGCTTTCCTTACGGCGAGAGCCTGACGCGCGAGCGGCTTGGCATGGTGGACGCGGCGGAGCAGATATTGCTCGACCTTGGCTTCAAACAGGTGAGGGTGCGCCATCACGGCGAAGTAGCCCGCATCGAGACCGACGAGGCCGGTTTCGGGATGTTCATGGACAAGGCGGTCCGCGAGCGAGTGTACAAACGCTTCAAAGACGCCGGGTTTGCCTACGCATCGCTCGACCTCATGGGCTACCGCACCGGCAGCATGAACGAGACGCTGACCCGCTGAAGTTCGGCGTCATTGACC
>JAISQC010000246.1 GCA_031274465.1 Synergistaceae bacterium
CCTTTGTCGTCCGGGCCGATGACCGTCGTCTCCATCCCCACGGCCTGAAACGGCATGACTAGGTCGTAACTGCCGATAGCCGCCATGGAAGAAGCGCCCTTCCCGTCAGTAGTAGCCACGCCTCATCATCCCCCTCACTTCGCCAATGTCCGCGCGCGTGCCCTTCGATACAAGAATCGTCCTGATGTTCTTGACTTCCATCTCCTTGCCCCACAGATAAGCGAGCACATTTTCAGGAGAATCAGAGCTGTACCTTGCCTTGGCCACCACAGAAGAGCAATAGTCGTCGAGCGCCCTTTCGAGCGCCACCATCAGCTTTTCGAAATCGCCCTCGTCCTGGACGGAGGAAATGGCAAGACCTGCCTCGGAGTACCCCAAGACCCTCCTCCACCCGTCAAACTGTTCCGAGACGAGCGGAGCCAGGGCCGACGGAGCTATCGCGCCGCCCTCGTGGAGAAACGCGGCGGCAGAGGACGCGTCGAACCCGAACCTTTTCATGCGGAGCAAATTGCGCAGATTTTCGGAATCGACCTTTGCCCTGGCCCACTTCAGCACTCCCGGTTCATTCACTCTGCCCGCGATCGACAGGATGGAGGCGAACATGCACCGATCCAGCATGCGCTCGACCTCGACCGCGTCTTTGTTCTGATCCCAGGCGGCCATGCAGGCCGGTATCGTCTGCGACAGGCCGTAAGGAAGCCAGCCATATTCTTCCGATTCCATTTTCGAAGCGAGATCGTCGACCGGCACCGAGCCGAGCCTCGTCAGAAGATCGTATCGCCTCTTTCCTCCTGAGCGGGCTTTAAATCCGCCCTTCATCAGCACTTTGACGTTGTGAAAATCGTAGGGCACCCTGAAAACATCGATGAGCTCCCTGTCTGGGACGAACCCGGTGAACTCGTCGAACGTCGCGCACAGCTCGGCTTCCAGCGCCGAATCGAAGCGCCAATCTCCTTCGGCCATCCCGCGCGCGTAATTCGTCTCGGAAAGAACTTTCAAAGCCTCGTCAGGGCCATCGGCTTCCATCATCCTCTGGAACTGCGAAGCGTCCAGCAACAGACGCTCCATAGCGCGAATACGCGCTACCGCATAACCGTAAGACCCGCTTCGCGACACCACATCACACCTCTCAATCAGAGAAGAGCCGACTTACGACTTCGTTCTCCAAATTCTCCGATGCCACCTGTATCAGCATCTCCCACGAACAGTTTATGGCAGTTCGCCCCTTTCGGAGGACGAAGCCTCCCGAGAAATCTCCCTTGCGATCCGAAACGGATATCCGCGTTCCGTTCGACTTGTTGAAATCGCTCACCCACGATGAGTCGAGATATTTTTCGCCTGACGAAAGCTCTATCGCTTCATCTCCGGATTCAACGCTTTTTTTCAGGAGGCGTTCGCAAAAATTGACATATTCGGCCTTGTCGAGTTTTTTGAGCCGTTCGAGCCCCAGCTCGAAAACATCGCTTATCAGGCGCCTTTCAGCGGCCAGGCGAATTTTGCCCACGTCGAGCTTCGCGACGATCTCGCGGCGCTTGAAAATCTCAGGGCGCTCGACCTCGAAACGCCCGGAAGCGGAAGCCTCCAGCCGCGCTACCTCGACCTCAACGTCTTTTTGTATCGCCGCTTCCTGTTCGCGCGATCGCTGAAGTATCGCATCGGCCTCTTCGCGGGCATCCTGCTCTATCTTTTTGGTTATCTGCGCCAAAGACATGGCATTCCCCCCTGTCCGGCTACTGTACTTTAATTCCAAGCAACATCAAAATGCTCATCAGCAATCCAAAAATCGCATAGGTTTCGCACATGGCGGGAAGTATGACGGCGTGCGCCATCTCTTCCGGGCGCTTGGATATCAAAAGTATGCAAGCCGCCGAAGATCTGCCCTGCCATATCGCGGAAAGGAAGCCGGTGATCGCGATGGGAAGGCAGGCGAAAAGGACTGCAAGCCCAGTCCATATTGAGATGGCGGGAGGTTCCATGCCGATGAGCAGCTTGGTATTGTACAGCGCAATCACCCCGACCAACAGACCGTAAATGCCCTGGGTCCCCGGCAAGGCAAGCAACACCAGCGAAGAGATGAAATTTTTCGGGTTTTCCGTCATTACCCCTGCCGCAGCTTCGTTTGCGATGCCAATGCCCCAAGCGGAACCAATGCCCGCAAAACCAACCGCCAATGCCGCGCCCAATATGACGAGCGCCGGTCCTAGCTGCCCCGACATTGCTTCGATTATTGCACTTTCCATGATCAGATCACGCCTCCTTAAGCGTTGTATATTTAAAAGCCTTGGAAAAGACCAAATCAATCGGTCAACTTGACATATTGGGTATTGTATGAGAGCGGCAAAAAACCCTCGCCGGACGCGTCGTAGAATTTTCCGTAAAATTCCACGTATTGCAGCCTCATGGAGTGGATAAACGCCCCCAATATGTTGATCACCATTCCAAAAACATGGCCCATGGCAAAGACCGCGACCCCCAGCAGAATCCCGATATAGGGAACTCCCGAGACGAGATTTGCCAGAAGATTGACGACCATGGCGATGGCGGCCGAACCAAGCCCGAGAGCCAAAAGCCTGCTGTAGCTCAAAACATCGCCAAGATAGCTGGTTATGCCATACAGGCTCAGGATTCCGGAGAACAGCTTGCCCACCACGCTCTTTTTGCCTCTCCCTTGAGTGGCCACCAGCACCAGGGCGCCAAAGACCGCTACGGTGCCGCAGAGTTTAGCCGGCAGCCCCAGTATCCCGCCTGATGAGAGGCCAAACATGACAAGCCCGCAAAGGAAAATTATCCATCCCCCCTGATCTCCAAAGGCGGCCAGCCGGTCGCCGCTTTTAAAGTTATTTCGCATCGCGATCGCAAGCCCCAGCATGACATGGAAGAAACCTATCGCGAGCGAGACGACGAGCATCGTCATTGGATCGCTCATTGGGTCGAGCAACTGTATGGATTTTAACCATCCCAGCGGTTTCAGGAAAGAAAAACTGGTCAGGCTGTCCCCAAACCATGAAAACGTTATGGCGCCGAAGGCAAATGCGCATAAATTCCCTATCAGTATGATCTTCAGAAAATTGGCGATCGGACCCGACGCCTTTGTTTTCTTCAGGATAATCGCGATCGTGCAGGCGATCAACAGCCCATACCCAGCGTCTCCAAAGCAAATGCCAAAAAACGCGTAAAAAAATGGCGTAGTCACGCTGGTTGGATCGAAACCTCCATAGGTCGGAATGCCATACATCTTCACAATCGCCTCTATCGGCTTGGACCATTTCGGGTTCCGAAGCAGGGTGGGCGGTTTCTCGCCCTCGTCCGGCTCGACGAGCATTATCTCCGAAAGCCCGGCGTAAGGCTTGACTGCATCGTTGAACGCGTTCAGGCAGGATTTGGGCGCCCATAGCTCCGTCAGGATTATCTGTTCCGTCTGCTCGCCTTCGATCAGCGCGTCGAGCTTGGATTTTTCTATGCCCCAGCGGTCGGAACAGTACTGGCATAGCTTCCATGTCTTGTCGGCGATCGCGGCGATTTCAGCATTGACGGATTCCTCCTGCAAGCCGAGTTCAGAAAGCTCGCCGTTCAAGCGCGACAGTTCATCCGACGCAAGCCCCGTCAAATTCTGAGGTATCTCGACGCGGGAAGCCTGAAATGCCGAAAGGGCTTGTTGCAGCTCGTCCGACGCATTTCTGGCATAAATGACGGAGACAAATCTCGCCGATTCTTTTTCCCCCGCCGGCAGCATGAATGCCTCCGCGTTTTCGCCCATGGAAGATTCAAGCGCGTCCATGAATTTTTCAGCTGCATTGGCGGCGATCTGAAATATCGCCCCCTGAACGGAGGCGGTCCCTTTCGTGTAGAAATCCAGCGAATAAGGCAGACGGGATAAAGGGGACATCACCGATATGAGCCCGTTCACCCTGGAAACCCCCGCCTTTACGTCAGACAGGCGTTTTTCCAAATCCCTCGTTATTTTTAAAGAGGACAGAAATTCCCTCTCCGAGGCAAGTTCGGCGAGTTCCGCCACGGAACATGGCGACAAACCGCCAAGGGCTTTTGCCATTCCGCCTTCCTTTTTCGCGACATACGGCTCCACGAAGCGCGACGCGAGCCTGACATCGGAGAGCAGTTCGTCGAGATGCCTGGCGCGAGCTTTCAGCGAAGCCACGTTTTTCTCCGCGACTCGCCCATTGTCGCGAGGAATGAACTGACAGCAACCGAGCTTCTGTATGGCATTCATCATCTCGTCGGATATAGATTTATGCAGAGCCATGCGGATTTTTTGCATTGCCTCAATTGCCATAGGTTGACATCACCTCTTTTAGCAGCCAGTCGGCAACTTCGGCGGTCTTGGGCTTTTTTCCCGCATAAAACCGTTCCGTCTCTTCCCTGCCGGCCTCGACAGTTTTAACGGCCAGAGCTTCCGCCTCGCGTTCCGCGTCCTTCACCTGATCGCGAAAACTCCTATGAGACTTTTGCTTGGCTTCCTTGACAGCCTGCTCCCCCGCCGTTCGCGCCGACGCAATCATGCGAGCGCCTTCCGCTTTGGCCGTGGCGATTATCTCACCGGCAGCAGCCTCTTTCGCCCTGATCTCGTCCGCCATAGTTTCAGCCAATCACGCCACCTCTTTTCTAAAAATAAACACCGGCACCATAAACAACGAAAATCATTCTACCTCATCCTAAAGTTCAATGCAAACCCGTTTTGCTCCCAATATAAAAAAATTACACAGCCATAGATTACACTCATCGCAAATTTGACATGAGGGCCAAGTTGCCTATTTTGCCGCGCGTCCGGAGCATTGTGCCCGCGCGCCCCGTCGCGCCGTCAGTTTGCGCGGTCAGTTTGCGCGGAGTCGGGAAACCGATGAATGGTGGATTTTTTGCGCTATAATTTATTGCGGTTTTGAAATTTTATCCGCAACGCCATCGACAAAATCTGGCAATTGCGATGCACATCGGATAAAATGCTTGTATTGATGAAACGGAAAGGTGGATGATTTTCATGAGGGAAGGCTCAAAACGCGAGGCGCGCGAATTCGTCGGGGCGCGCCCCAAAAACCAGTCGATCGTTTCCCGCGTCAGGGACCACGGCTTCATGGCCGTCATGATGAACAAGGAAGATTTTATGGATGCGGTAGTCTGGGCGGCCAATGTCGTGTACGAGTACAAGGATTTTTTTGGCGCGAAGTGCTCAAATCGCATCGTGATCTCGCTCTCGGAACTTCCCTTCCTGAAGCTCGACGTCGTGAACGCCCACTTCATAATGCTCTTTTACTACAACATGAAGCAGAATTTCGTTCTCATCGAGCAACTGAAGCAAAGCCTTTACACCGCAGCGAGGTTTCAGAAGATAGCTGAAAAGGACGTCGAGCTGATGAAGCAGGTTGACGAGCGGATGACGAGGTTTCGCGACCCTCTGAGCGAAGACGGCTTCAATTTCCCCACCGACCGCGAATTGCAGGGCGCCGAAAAGCAATACGATTTTTACTCGCATCTCGTGACCGAAGAGATAGAAAAATTCAGGGAAGAGTGCGCAAAGTCGAAGATTTGACGCGAAAACCGTCAATAAGGGTCCCGGATGTAGGAAGCCCGGACCCTATCGGGGCTTTGGGGCTCGCACGTCGCGGCAAGCCTTATGACGCCCGAGCACATCGACGGCACGGGCGATATAATCCGGCAGTTGTTTTTTTTGAGGATATCCGAGGGAAGGCCGTTTCCAACCAGCACCGGCGGATTTTGCGGGCCGAGCGCGGCGAGGGACGCCATTAAATCCTCGGCGCTCACAAACGCGGGTTCCAATACGGCCTCTTCGCCGAGCTGCGGCGCCGCGCCATAAACAGCGGCGTAAAACGAATCGCGGCCGGCGGGTATAATCGGCGCGATCGGGGCGACAAAGCCAGCCGAAGCCAAAATGACCCCGGCGGAAAGCGCCATGGCGCGAAGCGTCGAAACCGAAGCCACATTTATCCCAAGCCCCCAGGCGAGCGCGCACGCATAAGAGAGGCCCACCCTTATCCCGGTGTAGTACCCCGGGCCTTTCGTGACGGCAACCAACCCAAGATCGCCCATGGAGTGTCCGGTCGCCGACAGGAGATTCTCAACCGACGATGGCAGCAATTCCGACTGCCTCGATCCGGCGTCTATGGAAATTTCCCCCAGAACGTCCGGACCGTCCGACACGCCAAGGTTTATCCGCCTCAGCGCGCAATCGACCGCAAGGGTCAGCGGCATCGGCCCGCACCCGCATCGCCGAGGAGCGCCGAGTAAGCCGCCGATAATTTTTCAAGCGCCTTCATGCCCCAAGCGGCAAAATCCAGCACCCGGACGCTTGTTCCGCCGTCGCGAACGTCCTCGGGCATCGAAACCGCGACGTCCCATCTGTCCGTCAGCGGCGGATTCTCCCATCGCTCGCCCCATTCGACGAGAAGCAGCGACGCGCCCTTGCCCGAGACCAGCTCCTCCATCTGAAGCGCCTCGTCGGAACACGCGGGGACGGAACCCAGCCTGTACAGATCGGCGTGGACGAGCTCGAACTCCTTCTCAGGGAGGCGGTGGCGCGACTCGATGGCAAACGTAGGGCTTTTGACGCCGCTTGCGCCTAGGGCTTCGGCAATCCCCCGGACAAGCGCGGTCTTGCCGGCGCCGAGCGCCCCGCTCAAAATGACCGTGAGGCCGCCATAAACCTGAGCAGCCAGAAAACGCGCGATAATTTCCGTTTCGCCCTCGCTTCGGCTCTCAACGGACGGGAATTTAACGCGAACATCGGCGCGGCGCGATCGGTCGCGGGTCATTTCGGTTTCCTGCGCGCCGCCAAAGCCAAAATGACGCATCCGGCCGCCATGCCTCCGAACACCATGAGCGCCGGCTTTACGTCCATGCCGGGATTGAATGCCTTCGTCACTGCCACAAAAGCCGCAGACATGGCGAGGCTTATGAAGGTGAGCCGCGTTCCCCGATTGCCCGCTCGGGCGAAGCTCTCGTCCCGTTTCTTGCGTTCGCGCTTCTTGTAATGCATAATATCTATCGATCCCGCGTCAAAGCCAAAACCTGATTCCGTCGGCCAGCTCGCGGGCCAGAAGCCCGTTTTTGCCTCCATCGGAGGCCAGCCGCCTGCCTGCCGCGCCGTGCAGGACCGCCCCGAGTGTGGCGGCGTCGATCGGCCTCATCCCAGCGGCCAGAAACGCGCCGATCACCCCTGCCAGCACGTCGCCGGATCCGGGGATCGCCAATTCAGGCCCGCCCTCCAAAGCGACTCTGGTTTCGCATCCGTCGGATATGAGGGTATGAGGCCCCTTCAGCAGGGCGGTCCCGAATTTTTCGGCCATCGCCACGCACGACGCAAGGCATTTTTTCCCGACTTCATCTGCCGTCATGCCCAAAATGAACGCGGCTTCTCCGGCGTGGGGGGTGGCAACGGCGTTTTCCCACCTATCACGCCCATAATCGACCCTCAGCGCGTCGGCGTCCGCCAGAATCGGCTTTTTCCACTCGCGGCGCAAAAATTGGGCTGTTTTTGCGGCGTCGGGGCTAGCGCCCAGCCCAGGGCCCAAAACCATCGCGTCAAACCTGCCGAGCCACGGACATAGCGCGCCGCCGACTTCATCGAAGCTCACATGCCCGCCCTTCTCCGGCAACGGTATGAAAATCGCCTCGGGTATGATCGCCTCGGCGCCAAGGGCGAGATTTTCCGGAAGCGCGAGCGCCACCAAGCCGCACCCGGCGCGCAAAGCAGCGAGAGCGGATAGCAACGGAGCGCCCCGATAGTTCGACGAGCCGCCCAAAATCAGGAGCGAGCCACGCGAGCCTTTATGAATGCCAATCGGCAAGCGAGGCGTCATGCCCGGTATGTCGGAGGCGTCATCGCCCCTGGTAAAAGGCGAGCCGGGGAGGACCTTCGCTGGGTCCGAGCCTATTCCTGCCAGGACCACCTCCCCGCACCTGAACATGCCGGGGGCTATGGCAAGCCCTGGTTTTTCGGCCAGGAAGGTCACAGTCGCCTCGGCTGTGACGGCCGCATCGTGGACTTCGCCTGTGTCGGCATCGACTCCGCTCGGGACGTCGAGCGCGACGAGGCGCGCGTTGCGGGCCGACAGCCCGATCAGCCTCGCGATCTCGCCTCTTGGGGCGCCCTTTGCGCCGGTGCCGAGCAAGGCGTCGATGACGACGTGCGCGCCCTCTATAAAAGATATGGCATCGAGGTCGCCAAACGAGTCGGAGCGCAAAATTTTTATCCCGCATTTTTTTGCCGACATGGCCGCGAAAGCCGCTTCGTTCTCGTATCCTTCGGGGTCCCTAGTCGCTATGACCGTGACGCGCCTGCCTTGCAGGGCGAGATGCCGCGCGGCTACATACCCATCCCCTCCGTTGTTCCCCGGCCCGCACAGCGCCAGAATATCCTCCGCGCCGGGATAGCG
>JAISQC010000038.1 GCA_031274465.1 Synergistaceae bacterium
GCCGTGCCCGGTCATGCGGGCGAACGATTTCAGCTCCTCCTGCGTGACGTTCAAAAAGTTCGCCACTCTCTGAGCGGCGCAGGCCGGCTGGAAAACCGCCCTGATCACAGGGTCCTGCGTGGCTACCCCCACCGGGCAGAGGCCGGTGCCGCATATCCGGTGCTGCCTGCAGCCGGCCGCCAACAGCCCGGCGGTCGCTATTGCCACCGCATCCGCGCCCATGGCGATCGCCTTGGCAAAATCGGACGAAACGCGCAAGCCCCCGGTTATCACAAGCGACATCCTGGCGCCGCACCCGTCGAGGTACCGCCTTGCCCGGCAAAGCGCAAATACGGTCGGCACGCCGGCGGAGTCCCTAACTAGCTTCGGGGATGAGCCGGTAGCCCCCCCTCTGCCATCCACCGTCACGAAATCCGCCCCCGCGAACACGCAATGCTCGAGGTCGCGTTCGATCCTGCCAGCCGCTATCTTGATGCCTATCGGGCGGCCGCCGGATTCTCCCCTGAGCCGTTCTACAAGCTCCCTCAGGTCTTCCTTGGAGCCGATGCCGGGAAACCTCGACGGGCTCGTGATGTCCTCGCCGATCAGCTTGCCTCGCACAGCGGCTATCTCCGACGTCACCTTTCTGCCGGGGAGATGTCCGCCCATGCCGGGTTTCGCGCCCTGGCCGATCTTTATTTCTATGGCGTCGGAGTTGCGCAGGTTTTGCGGGGTGACGCTGTACAGGTTCGGGACGTATTCGAAAATATATCTGTATGCCAACGTCATCTCCTCCGGCAGGATGCCCCCCTCTCCGCTGGACGTCGCGGTTTTCGCCAGCGCGCTGCCCTCCGCGAGCGCTATCTTGGCCTCGCGCGACAGCGCTCCGAAGGACATGTGGGAGATATACACCGGGCTTTGGATGACCATAGGTTTTTTGGCATCAGGGCCGATGACTGTTTCCGTTTTGACATAGGCAGTCCCGTCAAGAGGGGGGGGGTTCAACTGGGCGCCAAGCAGCAGGATTTCATCCCATCCCGGCATGGCCATCTCAGTCCCCATCGAATCCATGATGGTCTCGCCTTCGACTGCCATCCTCTGGATGTCGTCCATATGCCTGCACGAACCTCGGCGCCTGGGCCGCTCGAGCGCCGCGTCCTCCAGTATCTCGAGCATTTCAAACGTATTGCAGCAAACTGGGCAGCACGGCCTCCCATCCGGGCCGATTATCGCATCCCCGTCCTCAAACACGACACCGCACACCTTGCATCTGTAACGCATCGTAAAAACCCACCTTTTGCGATGATGTGATTGAGAGTTCATATTAAATATCGCGATCGCGGTTTTCAAGTGTATAATCTCCGCAGTATAAGCGCGATTTTGGCGGATGAACGGAACACTTGGCGCACCGGTTCTCTTTGAGATAATTGCTTTTTAGAAATATCCCCTTGTGATAAAATGATCCTCGCATCAGGCCGCCGGAAGGCGCGCAGGCACGCAAAAATTTCCACCGAAGCCCCCGTTCGAACATGCCGGGGGCGTCGGGGAGGCAGAGGTGATTTATAAATATGTCCGGGCATTCACACTGGGCTGGAATCAAGCGCCGCAAGGCGGCTCAGGACGCAAAAAAAGGCGTGGCGTACCAGCGGCTCACTAAGAACATAATAGCGGCGGCAAGGGCCGGCGGCGGGGACCCAAACGCCAACTTCTCGCTCAAAGTGGCCATCGACCGGGCCAAGGAGGGCAACGTCCCAGCCGACAACATAGACAGGGCGATCAAGCGGGGGGCCGGCAGCCTCGAAGGCATCACTTACGAGGATGTCATTTACGAGGGGTACGGGCCCGGAGGCGTCGCCGTCATGGTCGAGACATCGACCGACAACCGCAACAGGACCGCGCCGGAGATGCGCTCCCTCTTCACCCGCGTCGGAGGGGCGATCGGCGAGATGGGCTGCGTGGCGTGGAACTTCGAGCGCCGTGGGGTGATCACCGTGACGGGAAGCGGCATCGACGAGGACGCGCTGCTCGGCGCCGCCATCGAGGCGGGAGCGGAGGACATGAACGAGAGCGAGGACGGGTACGAGATAATCACCGACCCATCCGTGCTGTCGGGCGTGGCAAACGCTATCAAGGACGCCGGATATGTGGTTGGCAACGCCGAGGTCACGATGGAGCCCAAGACCACCATTCAAGTGAAGACAAAAGAGGAAGCGGAAAAGATGCTCGGCATGATCGACCGCTTCGAGGAACACGACGACGTCCAGAACGTTTACTCCAATTTCGAAATTCCAGACGAAATACTGGCGGCCCTCGGCTGACGGGGCGCTTTCGGAATGGTCTGCTTCGGAATCGACCCCGGCCTTGGGACGCTTGGCTACGGCATAGTGAGACAGCGGGGAGACGAACTCAGCGCGCTGGATTACGGGGCAATAAAGACCGAGCCGGGGCAACCGATTTCGGCGAGGCTAAACGAGCTGTTTTCCTCGCTGGAAAAGAAGATAGCGCAGCACGGCCCAGACGTGATCGCGGTGGAGCGGCTCTACTTCGGCAGGAACACGACCACGGCGGAGATGGTCTTCCAGGCTCGGGGCGTAGCGCTTCTGGCGGCATCGAGGTTTGGGCTTTCCCCGTACGAGCCGAAGCCGTCGGAGGTCAAGCTCGCCGTCTGCGGCAACGGTGCGGCTGAAAAATTTCAGGTGATGGGCATGGTGCGCAACCTGCTGAACCTGGCGAGCGACCCCAGGCCGGACGACGCCGCCGACGCTCTGGCAATAGCGATAACGGGCCTGTCGCTGTCGATGTACGACATGCGTAAAAACGGCGGCATCGGGCAATGATTCGCTGCCTCGCGGGGACTGTCCTGTCGATAGACGACGAGACGATATGCCTCGACGTTTCCGGCTTCGGCATAGAGGTATATGCCTCCGGCACTCTTTTATCCGCAGCGGCGGTCGGCGAAGAATTGCACTGCCTCGCATACCTCCACGCGAGCGAAGCCGGCATGACGATGTTCGGATTCTCGGACGAGCACGAGCGCGCCCTATTCCTAGAGATAACCCAAGTCAAAACGATGGGCGGCAAGCTGTCGATAGCCCTGCTGAGGCATCTCGACGCGGCCGCGATAGTGTCGGCGATAACGGCGTCCGATTCGTCGCGTCTCGCCGTTCCCGGGCTGGGGCCTAAAAGGGCCGAGCGGATATGCTTCGAGCTGGGGCCGAAGATCGCCAAAAAATTCGCGTCTCTGGCGGCGCCGGGTTCAGGAACGCGCGCGCCCGTCTCTGTGGACGGCGAAGTGATAATCGGACTCACCGGCCTCGGGTTCTCCAGAGCGGAGGCCATGCGCGCGATCTCCGCGTGCCGTTCCGAAGCCGGGGGGCGGGAGCTGGGCGAGGAAGAGCTGATGATGTCGGCGCTCGGCAAGCTCCAGAGGAAATAGCATGGAAGCCGCCGACAAACCCTTCGAAAACCTGCGCCGCGACCTCGAAGAGGAAACCCTGTCGCTTAGGCCGCAGGCGCTGGAAGATTTCATCGGCCAAGACCAACTGAAGGACAAGCTCTCGATATTCATAAAGGCGTCTTTGAGCAGGGAGGAGCCGCTCGACCACATCCTGTTCTACGGGCCTCCCGGCCTCGGCAAGACCACCCTTGCCGGGATAATCGCGCGCGAGATGAAAGGCAGCCTCAAAATCACGTCAGGGCCAGCGCTGGAGCGCTCCGGCGACCTGGCGGCGATACTTTCCAACGTACAGCCAGGCGACGTCCTTTTCATCGACGAGATACACCGCCTGTCCGCCAACGTCGAGGAGATACTATACCCGGCCATGGAGGATTTCAGCCTGTCGATCATAATCGGCAAGGGACCTCTGGCGCGAAGCATCCGCCTTCAGCTTCCGCGCTTCACTCTGGTAGGCGCCACGACCCGCCTCGGACTGCTCACCTCCCCGTTGAGGGCGCGATTCGGCATCGTCGAGCAACTTGACCTCTACGCGCCGCAGGAGCTGACAAAAATCGTCCAGAGGGGCGCCGAGGTGCTGGAAGCTCCCATCACTGGCGAGGCTTCGAGCGAGATCGGGATGCGGGCAAGGGGCACCCCGAGGGTAGCGCTCCGGCTGCTGCGGCGGGTCCGCGACGTAGCGACGGTCAGAGGGGAGAAGGTCATCGAGGCAGATCTCGCCAAAGCCGCGCTCGACATGCTCGGCGTAGACGAACAGGGCCTCGACGAACAGGACAGAAAATTCCTGAGCGCGCTCACCGAACTCTTCGACGGCGGCCCAGTCGGGCTGTCAACCCTAGCCGCCGCCCTCAATGAGGACGCGGGGACCATCGAAGACATCTACGAGCCGTACCTCATACAAAAAGGGATGCTCGAGCGGACGCCGCGAGGCCGGAAGGCAACCAGAAACACTTACGAATACATGGGCGTCAGGCCCCGCAACGCGCCTCCCCGCCAGCTCTCGCTGCTGGACG
>JAISQC010000039.1 GCA_031274465.1 Synergistaceae bacterium
GTCATATTTCACAGCGTCCTGTCGAGAAGCAAGGAAACGGCCGAGCGAGTCATGGCGTCCATGGGGCTCGATGGCATATTGACGGAGCGCGAGGGCCTGGAACCCGGAGACTCGCCGGACGACCTGCTAGCGGACATCATAGCCGAATTCGGCAAAACCGAGCATAAGGTGATGCTCGTCGGGCACGATCCGTTCATATCGGATCTGGCGTCGCTGATGATCGGTCGGTCGAAAGCAGCGCTGCCGATAAAATTCACCACCGGCACGCTCTTAGGTGCGGACGGAGTGGCCGGCGGAAGCTCGTGGGCGCTGCGGTTTTACATAACGAGCAAGCACCTAGAGCGGCTTGCCCCCCGTCAAGTATCAAAAAACGTCGCATGAGGGCAAATGAAAGCGATCCGGTCGCGTCTGTGAAAGGAGCTGGACAAACCAGGCCCCGCGCCATTCAGGGGTTTGATGCATCCAATTTTGGATTCTCCTCAAAAAAGAGACTCCTCTGAAAAGCTGACGCTCTGCTCGCACCTAACTAGTCATGATCTTCGATCAGAGCGAGCAATGAAAAATTGCGCTCTTGCCCTTGATGTAGCCAACTACCTGCGACACTGCGCATTTCGGAGGCATCGAGATATACATGTGGACGTGATCCACCGCCACATGGCCTTCCGGTATCTTGATTCTTTGCGACTGGCAAGTTCGTGGAAAATCTCCCCAAGCATCTTGCGCAATCCAAAAACATTGCCTTGCGCCGATATTTCGGTATCCATACCACGTGATGCTTGCAATCCCAAATGCTGTGGCATAAACTGTGTATATCTTCCACGGGCTCTTCCTCCTTGTAAACTTCGGCGGTTCACAAGCGTAGAATTGAGCCCGTTCGAAATCTGGCAACAGCGAAATTTCTGCCGGGTTTTAGATGACTCGAAGGGTAGGTAGAGAAATGATAATAAACAGAGAGCACGCACAGTTTATCAACTGGATTCCCCCATTTCTTGAAGTCCTTAAAGAAAAAGGTGGCTCTGCAACGACAAAAGAAGTGCGTGACGGTATAGCAGAAAAAATGAAATTATCCGATGAATTTCTTATGGAAAGATATGACAAATCGGGGCAACTGAGATTCAACAATCAAGTTTATTGGGCAAAACAATATCTTACATGGGATGGTTTTGTATCCACATCAAAACGCGGAATATGGTCGTTGACCGATAAGGGATTAGAGACATCGCTTAACTATGATGAAGCCCTCACCCTATTTAACAGATGGGTGAAAATACATAATGATGCAAGAAAAGCCCAAAATGACGATCCGTCCGCAGATGTTGATACTGAGCAAGAGTATGAACTCGAATCCGAAATAGAAGCAGAAGACAGCCTGCCACTTATTGAGGTGTTGAAAAAAACCACGCCGATAGGATTTGAAAACTTATGCGGTCGGTTGTTGCGCGAATACGATTTCGAGGATATAAAAATAACGCAACGGTCACATGATGGAGGCATCGATGGAATAGCAATCTTGAAACTCAATCCATTCGTGAATATGAGCGTGTACTTCCAATGTAAGAAGTATGAGGGTACAGTGCCGATCTCACATATTCGTGAGTTTATTGGAGTGTTGGAATCCGAAAAACGTGGCGTGGATAAGGGATTGTTTATTACAACAGGCTCATTGCCATCATCGGCGTATGAACTAGAACGAAACAATACCAAGCTCGAATTAATTGAAGGAGAAAAATTGGTGGAAATGTTTGAAAAAGCCGAACTCGGCGTAACGCCAAGAATCGTTTACGATGTTGACTTAACATTTTTCAATCAATATATGTAAATAAAACGGAAAAAAACGCAATATTTCTCCTATGATTTGGGTGAACACTTGGCATTGTAGGTGCTGAACGATTCGTAGCCCTTATGGCTCGCGAATCATTTGACTATACTGAATCGCGCCAGAATCTTGATGATGGAATGAGTGTCAGGGAACTAAATAAAAATGCTATGGATTACCCAAAAACGCTTTAGGGCAAGTAAAACTGGGTGAAAAATCTCGATTTTCATGGATAATTTTCTGGATGGTTAAGTTTATTTTTTCGAGGCAGCATTATTTGGACAAGGCTATTTAAGCGAAACGAATAAACTGGCTTTGGCGCGTCTTCAGTTCGCAACTTTTTTCCCTTTATTCATTTGAGCGACACTAATATGATTGCACCGTTCGAGGGAGGGAGTCTCGAAACGGCTCCCAGGCACCAGCGGCTCTGCCGCAGCGGCGTTCCGAAACTTCGACGCCAAGACGCCGGTTCGACTCCTGCGCCAACTTTTGGAGTTGGCAACGGACGAGGGGCGCGGATTATGGAATCCGAGAGCTATCGTTGGTGAGTGCGTTGCCGCACTCGATGGGACGAGGGATCGGGCAGGCATGAAACTCTCGCGCGATCAGCCATGCGGTTTTGGGGATACCGCCAGATTATCCGCGCAGCCCAGCGTTTATCGCTCAAATTTTCGCCGCCCGGCTGCGGTCGATACCGGCTCAACCGAGACCCCGCTGTTCCCGCGTTGCGCTGGCACGGTCCCCAACTGAAAAGCGCTGATTCCCGCGCGGACGTTTGCAGACGCGGGATCAGCGCTCTCCTTAGGGAATCGCTGATTAAATAACCTTTTGGCTGCAATGGGCGTCTACGCCCCTCATCTTCATGTCTGTCAAAAAAAGAATCCTCGACGTAGCTCTGCTACGCCTGCGGTTCTTTTTTCGCCATCCATATCGACGAGGAACGAATCCACTCCATTTCGCCGAAAAGAACATTTAATCAGTGATTCCTTAGAAACCGCCGAACTTGAATGGGGGATGGATATCGATGAAGGTGGCAATCAACGAAAATGAGCGCGGTTTTTTGTTCAGGGATAGCCGTTTTGTGCGCATGTTGGCGCCGGGCAAGCACTTCGCCCCGTCTCTGCTAGGGTATAAAACTATCGTAGAGCCGGTTGGCGACGAGCCTTTATCCGACGAAGCGGCGCTTGCCGTCTATGGCAGGGACGAAAAATTTCTGGCCGCTACAGCCCGCGTCGAAGTCAATGACGAGCAGATAGCGCTGCATTGCGTCAACGGCCGCTTCGCGGGGATTTTGCGCACGGGAATGCACGCGTATTGGAATATTTTCAAGCGCCATAGCTTTATCATTATAAATATGTCCGACGAAGATCCGGCGGCCGGCATCCCGTCTTCCGTGCTCGCGTCCATTCCGGATCCCTATTGCAAGCGCGTCCATATAAAGGACGACGAGAGAGGTTTCATTTTCAGGCACGGACGCTTTATCCGAATGCTGATGCCGGGGCTGAACGTAATACCGGCTTTTCTCGGCTACAGTTGCAAGGAGAGGGACGTCGATGACGAACCCTTTGCCGATGCGGTCGAGGTGGCAAAATTCAGCAAAGACAAAAATTTTTCCGACAGCGTGGACAGGACGGAGATCATGGACGGGCAAATTGCCCTGCACTACGTCGACGGGCGTTATTCCGGCATACTCGAAAAGGGGGCTTATGCCTTCTGGAACATATTCAAGAGACATGAGTTTCGTATCATAGACATCACGGATGACATGTCGGCAAGAGACATCCCGCCCTACGTGCTGGAAGGGATGCCGCGCGATGTCTGCCTCCGCGCGAAAGTCGAGGACTGGCAGGCCGCGTTGCTTTACATCAACGGGACGTTCATCCGCAAGCTGCCGTCGGGGACCCACTGTTTCTGGCGGAATGGGCGCGACGTCTCAATTTCGTCATACGACATGCGTGCGGTTCAGCTCGACATTTCAGGCCAAGAGATACTGACGTCCGACAAAGTGGCGCTCCGGGTGAATTTCGTCTGCACATACAGAATAACGGACCCTCTGGCAGTCAACGCCAGATTCAAGGATCACGGAGCGCAGCTGTACGCCACGGCGCAGCTCGCCCTTCGCGAGATGCTGGGAGGCGTTCGATTCGACGAGGCGCTGGAGACAAAGGACGTCATCGCGGCGCGGGTGCTCGCGCTTCTGAAACAAAGAGAGGGCGAGCTTTCCGTGGAGTTTTTGAGCGCGGGGATGAAGGATATAATCCTGCCCGGCGAGATCCGCGAAATAATGAACACGGTGCTGGTTGCCGAGAAAAGGGCGCAGGCCAACGTCATCACCCGCCGCGAGGAAGTGGCCTCAACGCGCAGCCTGCTCAACACCGCAAAGCTCATGGACGAGAACGCAACGCTGTACAAGCTGAAAGAACTGGAGTACCTTGAGAGGATATGCGACAAGGTGGACAGCATCAAGGTAAACAACGCGTCGGGCTTGTTGGAGCAGCTAGGCTCGTTAATGAAGGTTTGAAACATTGTGCGCGCGATATTGCGATGCCCTGAAAAACCATGGACATCCCAGATGACCCGGACGGCAAAATGACGTTTTCAGGATGCGGATACGGGATGCAGTCGGACGACCTGCCCCATTACAACGACGACGGCATCGACGCGGTATGAGCCGCCGTGTCACCGGGCGCGCTCGCCCGCAAAATGGAAGCCGGCGCGGATCTGGCTGAGGCGATAGCGGGCATGAATTGACATAAGGCGGGAACTCTTAAAGTTATTCATTCAGAGGCCCTCTGTATATACAATCTGTGGGAGTTCGGCGATAATATCATAGAAATTAAATCGTCATAAATTAAGGAGATTGGGATAAATGAAAAGACATCTTGCCATATTGCTCATGCTGTTCTTGCTCGCATCGCGCGCACTTGCCGCCACGAACCCGTTCATGGACGTACCCGCCGGCCACTGGGCATACGACGCGATGGCGCAGCTTGCGGCACGCGGGGTTATCACCGGCTACTCGGACAGCACGTCCGAGGACCAGAAGCCCATAACGCGCTACGAGATGGCGTCTATAATTGCGCGCTCATTGGGACATCTGGACCTGGACAAGGCGAGCAAGCAGGACGTCGAGATGTTGAAGCGCCTGATAGCTGAGTTTTCCGACGAGATGAGCGCCCTCGGTGTATCGGTTGACAACTTCGAATCGCGCCTCGGCAAGCTCGAAGCTGACACCGGAGGCTGGCAGTTGTATGGCAACAACTTGTCATTTCCAACTTCCGCGCCGTCGTTTGGCGCCCAGGGACTAGCTTCTGATTCCACACAGGCTTTCTCGATGGCAAGCGCCATGCCGCCCATGCCAAGGCAGGCTCGCGATACTGCCCGTTACGCCGACTACGACGACAATCCGGTCAAAATCGTCGCGCGCGACCCGCTCTCGACGTTCAGCCTCGACGTCAACACCACCAGCTACGCAAACGTCAGGCGTTTCCTAAACGAAGGCAGACTGCCAAACCCCGACGCAGTCCGGGTGGAGGAGCTGATCAACTATTTCCCTGCGGCGGATGGCGACATGAAACAATCCCCGCTTTCGAGCTCGCCCTTTTCCGTCGCCTGCGAGCTCGCGCCTTGCCCGTGGAACGAAAACAACACACTGATGTGGATATCGCTCACCGCGTCTGATATCGACTACGAGGAAGCGCCTCCGGCGAACCTGGTGTTCCTCGTCGATGTGTCCGGCTCCATGTCGCCCTCGGAGAGGCTGCCTCTCGTCAAATCGGCGCTCAAGATGCTCGCCGGACAACTGCGCCCGAGCGACGCGATATCGCTGGTAACTTACGCCGGCGCCACTCGGGTGGTCCTGGAAGCGACGAAAGGGAACGAAAAAAACGCGATATCGTCTGCCATAGACCGCTTGCGCGCGGGCGGCAGCACAGCGGGGGCGGCGGGCTTGGCGCTCGCCTACGAACAGGCGGAGAAATACTTCATAAAAGGCGGCGTCAACAGGATACTGCTCTGCACTGACGGGGACTTCAACGTCGGGGTTTCCAGTCCCAGAGAGCTTGAAGCGATGGTGAAAAAGCGCAGGGAGAGCGGGATAACGCTGTCTGTTCTCGGCTTTGGGACGGATAACTACAACGACGAGATGATGACCCGCATATCGAACGTGGGCAACGGGAACTACAGCTATATCGACAGCATGTCCGAAGCCCGCAAGGTATTGGACGAGGAGATGTCCGCCACTCTCGTCACTGTGGCCAAGGACACCAAGGCTCAGATCGAGTTCAACCCGGCGAACGTCATCGAATACAGGCAGTTGGGCTACGAGAAGCGCCAGCTCGAAAACGAGGACTTCAACAACGACCTCGTCGACGCTGGCGA
>JAISQC010000004.1 GCA_031274465.1 Synergistaceae bacterium
GCGAGCGGCATCAGCTCCAATATGGTATTTGGGTTGGACGAGTCGATGCAGATCGGGACGCTCACCTCGTCCTGCACGATGCCAAGCAGCCAGCGGAGCGTATCCGGCTCAAGGTCCGGGGCGGTGCCGGCATTGACGTCGAGATAGTCTGCCCCGCACTCTGCCTGCCGCCTCGCCAGGCGCCGGATGGCGCCCTCGTCGCGCTCCGCTATCGCCTTGGCGGTCGACGGTATGGAGCCGTTGATCTTTTCCCCTATGATTATCATCTATACAAACCACCTTTCAAATATGGCCGCGTCAAAATACCACTGCCGACATTATCGCGCATTTTCGCGCGCCAGCAGCAACATGGCGATCCAATAATCTTTTTCTTCCGGGCGCGCGTCGAGGAGGTGCCTCATGCAGGATTTTTCCGACATGAGAAAATCGCCCCGCACCGCGCCTCTCTCCAACTGATTTTCCGCGTTTTCGAGCTGCGAAGCCGTCGCTTCGGACGCCTCCAGACGAGACAGCGCTTTCGCCGCCAGCTCGTCGTAGCCGGGGTGCTCGAACCTACCCGAGGCGGCATCGTAATAAAGATCGCGCGCAACGATGCCGCTCTTGCTCGGAAGGATCGCCGAGGGGTCGGTGGTCCCTGGTATGTGCAGGTAATAAATTTGCTTCGGCCGAATCCCCTCCCCGCGCCGGACAACCCTGCCGATGCGCTGGACGCGCTGTCGTTCGCTCGCGCTCGCCGATATGATGATGCCGGCGTCGGTCTCCGGCACATTGAGGCCCTCGTCGAGGGCGCGGCAGCACACGATCGCCGTTTTTTCGCCCTGCCGGTACGATTCGAGGGCGCGGCGTTTCGCGAACTGGTCCATGTCGCTGTGGTATCGGCAAACCCGGCCCGGATACTCCCGATGCAGCGCGTCGTACAGCTCGTCCGCCATTTTGATGCGCTCCGAAAACAGGATGATCCGATGATCCGGCATGAGGCGGCGCGCGACTTCCATCCCGCAGCCCAGCCTCGCGCGCGCCGTGTGCACCGTTTCCTTGCGGCGGAGGTAGAGCTTCCACAGCGAGCGGGCTATCTCCCCTGCCTTGTCATCGCGCTTCGACAGACGGCGCAGCTCCCGCAGCGACACCCGGCCGGCCGAGTCGCAAAAAGAAGGGTGCAGGCGCTTCAGCGCCGCTTTGAGTTTCTTGATGTTTTTCGAGAGCGCGTAGTATTTTTCCCACTCATCCGGGGAGAAATCCACGGCTATGTTGAAAACCGCGTAATCCGAGGTGAGCAGGTCGCGCGACGCGTCGCTCAGGCCGTATCGGTAAATTTCTTTCCCGATGGCCGGGACTACGACTTCTTCGAAATTCTCCCCGCGCGGCGTAGCGGACAGCCCGAGGGCAAAATACCGTTCCGGCGGGATGCGCGGCGTGAAATCGAACACATGAGCGTTTTCCCGGCTGCCGAAATGATGGCATTCGTCGCAAATCAGCAGGACCGAGCCTCCCGCCTCGACGTCCCTCAGGATATGCCGGGCCGCGCATCTTCGCGCCGTGTCCAGCACGTACACCATAAACGGCTTGTCCGGCGCTTCTTTGAGCCTTCCGTAGCACAACCCCACCTCTTTGCGACTGACGCCGAGGAAACGCAGGATGTCGTCTCTCCACTGGTCCGCCAAAAAAACCCTCGGCACGACGATTTTTACCTTCAGCGGGACGTCCGGCCAACGCTCCGACAGCCAGCAGACCGCCGCCAGGGCCAGCATCGTTTTCCCGGCGCCGGTAGCGACCCCGGCGATCCCCCGGCATCCGTTGTCGGACCATCGTCTCAGGCAATCGGTCTGCCAAGGGTGAAGGGCGACGTCTTTCAGTGCGTACATCGGCATCTCCTAAAATTCAAAATGATTGACAACTCTCCGATTGATAGAGTACATTGATGCCGCTAGATTATATCATCCGCACATGAAGATTTCTTAAACGGGGGAAGAGGGGTTAGCATGGATTACGAGGACTTCTACGCTGAATATGACGTAATTGCAAATGCACTCAAAGAACAGCTGTCATCCCAACAGAGGCTGCTCAAACGGATTTGCAAAAATGTCGAAGCGGGCGATCTCAAATCGACCGCCAGAGATCTGGCTTCCGCCGCATCCGCGGCGTCGGAGAGCGTCCGCCTTGCGTCTGACGTCGCTGAAAAAATCGGGAGCTTCGACACGGCCGATTACCTGCGGTCCGGCGATTTCGCCAAGCAATTGGTGGCGCTGTGCACGGAAAACGAAATCAATATTCGGGGCGAGGGCGCGTCCTACGAGGTGTTTCCGTATCGCTTGAAGATCGACCCGCAGAACGAGGAGTTGCTGATCAACGGGCGCAAAGCAGTCGGACTGCGGCCCCGGGCCGTGGCTGCGTATTTGGCGAAAGGGCGCGCCCGGCTGCTCTCCGCCGCATTCAACCCGGCTCAATACGCGACGGAACTGGCTGGCGCGTACGACCTCGCGTTGCTCGCGTCCCGCCCCGGCAAGCCGGTCGCGCCGGACGCCGATATCTACCTGACCGCCCTGTACAAATTTTTGACCCCGATGCGCCGTTTCCGCAGGGAGTACGACGTGCAGGCCTATGCTTTCGATTTGGCCCGCCTGTACGAGGCCGAATCGAACGAATCGGCAGACGGGCGGCGGTTCCAGTTCGGCCCCAGCAGGAACAACAGCAAGGCCATCCGGATTGTGGATTCTGCCGGCAACGAGCAGTTTTTGGCCACCATCCGCTTTTATCGCGAGTAGAAGGGGGACGCGCCCATGAAATTGAGCCCGGACGATTACGAGCGGTTGAAGGACGGCCAGCCCCCGGCGTCGGACGAATTGCTGCGGCTCTTGTCGGTTGGCGTGGATTTCATCACCGATTTCTGGCTGGAGCAATATCTCGACGAGTACATATCGCTCGGCGGCAGCAAAATCAAATTCATCACCGGAGACCCTGGTAGCGGCAAAAGCCACTGTCTGCGCCTTTTTTTGTCCGAGGCCGCCGCGCGCCGGTACAAGACCGTATCGCTATCCGCCCGAAGTTCATGGATTCACGACTTCAAGGAAATTTACACAGGGGCGCTTGCGGCCGCGGACTTCCCAGCCTGCCTGGAGCGGTGTGCGCGAAACGTAATAGTCGAGATGGGATACCGCCCGGAGGCGATCCCTGACGGAATGAGTTTCGCCGACTATCTGGCGAGCCAGGATCTGTTCGACCCCGTCACGCGCAGGGAGCTGCGCTCGCAATTGAACGCGATGTTTTTCAAAAATCCCCGGATCGACAAGAACTTCGCCATTTGCGCTTCGCTGATGACCGGCGGCATCTTGGGGCATCCGTCTTTGGAGCCGTCCTCGCGCGATCTGCTGATGTCATGGCTGTCCGGGGAGAAGGGCGTGAAGCTGGCCTCCGTGCGCAAGCTGGGCCTCTCCCCGTCTAGGATCACTAAACACAACGCGCGGCACATGCTCAGGTCTTTGGTGGAAATAATCCGCATGGCCGATTTTAACGGCCTGGTGGTGGGCATAGACGATCTGGAAATTCTGGTCGGCTCGTCCTCACTGGAGGAAATCCGATACACCAAAATGAGGCGGGAGGATGCGTACGAGAGCATCCGCGAACTCATCGACGAAATAGACACACTGAGCCACACGATGTTCGTCTTCGCGTTCAACCGCGACCTGATGGATAACGAGGCGGCCGGGCTTAAATCCTATCAGGCCCTTTGGATGCGCATCCAAAACGAGATCGAAAGCTGCCGGTTCAACCGATTTTCCGACATCGTGGACCTCGATAAGATGGCCAGCCAGCAATACACCGCTCAGACTCTGTCGGAGATGTCGCGCCGGCTTGCCGACGCTTTGAGGGAGGATGGTATCGAATCCACCCCGGTCCACCCCGACGCCGTGGCGTCGATGATGATGAATGCCGGCGAGGAAACCGTGCGCCAGGCGATGCCGCGTCTGATCAACCGAATGACGCTTGGGGGAATTTTGAAATGACCGATTTTTACGCAAGGCGCATCGTAGAGGCATTGCGCTCCGGAATATCTTCACGCGAGGTTGGGGCGTGCTTTTCGTCGGCGAGGGCGAAAATCCTGCGGGAGCTTGGGGACGCTCTGGAGCAACTGACGGAAGAGCGCCATTCGGGCGGGCGGATAATATCCGGGAAATACGGCGAGGGGAAGACGCACCTTTTGAACACGGTTTCCGGCATCGCCGCCTCTTTGAACATAGTCGTCAGCGCCATCACACTGAGCAAGGAAACCCCTCTGTCCAACCTGCATCTGCTGTACCCCAAGGTGGTCCAGGGGACTTATCTGCCGGGCCAGGTTCAGCCTGGGGTCGATCACTTGTTCGAGCGGTTTTCCTATGGAGGCCCAGTCGCGTCGGCGCTGCTGGAATTCTGCCTGACCGGGCTGGAAACTAACCGCCTGTATTACATCCTCAAGGCTTACCTGGGCACGCAGAACGACGATGAAAAATATGCGCTGCTGGGGGACATGGAGGGCAATTTCATGGCTAATGCGGCGGTTCGCCAAATTTACAAGAGAATCTACGGACAAGCCGCCGTTTTCAACGCTTCATTCGTCAAATCCAAACACGTCATGGATTATTTCGCCTTTTTGTCGCGCCTCTTCATGGCTCTGGGGTACAACGGCTGGGTGCTGCTGTTCGACGAAACGGAGCTGATCGGGCGGCTGGGCAAGAAAGCGCGGTTGTCGGCTTACTACAATATGTCCCTGTTGCTGCGGTCGGAGCGCATGGCATCGGCTTATAGCCTGTTTGCCTTCAACGCGTCCTACGGCCCTGACGTCATCGAGGCAAAACATGAGCACGCCAATCTGGAAGAAGCCCTGTTGCCTCCCGAGACCAAGGCGGAGATCGAATCGACCCTGTCCGCCATAGCATCCGCCACGCAACTGGCGCCTCTTTCCAGGGAAGAAACCCTTGAGATCCTGGCCGGGATACAGCGTTACCACGGCCAGGCCTACGGTTGGCAGCCGGCGCTCGACCTGGACCAGGCGCTGTCAGTTGCGGAAAAACACGGCTACCTATTGCGCACCCGCATCCGCGCTGTTGTCGAGACGCTGGATCAACTGTATCAATACGGCGAAACTGACAAGATGCGGATCAACGAGCTGGGGCAGGCGACGTTCGAAGAGGGGGACGACGCGCAAGCGTCTTTAGAGCCATTCATCTGAAATCCCCCGCCGCGCTCATCCTGCGGCGCGGGGATGATTTGGCACGACTTCCCGTGCGCACCCGCCATGCAATTTTTATAATTATGTTGAATATCGGATGATTTTCAATATTTATTGAAATTGATTATGGACAAACCTTTAAAAGTGATGTTAAAATTGCCGATGTTCATTCGGGCGCGCCGAAATGACAATAACATCACCTTGAAAGGGAGTCAAAGAATAGTGAAAAAAGCATCAGCGCTCGCAACATCCTTGCTCATCGCATTGCTCGCGGCAAGCGCGGCTTTTGCCGCCACCTTCACGTCGGACAAGGGAGGGTTTTCCATCGACCTTCCCAATGGGTGGCAGCCATTGCCGGACGAGCAGCTCGCCGCAGGCGCCGCGAGCGGGGTTTATCTCTTGGCCATGGACCAGGCCGCTTTGCAGCAGGGCAAGAGCCTGTC
>JAISQC010000050.1 GCA_031274465.1 Synergistaceae bacterium
CCGACTTTTGTCGCGTGTATTACCACGTCGAAATCCCCAAGGCTTTGCTTAATCGTGTTTTCAGTCATCTCCGCTATCTCGCAGACGCCGGGGAAATGTCGGTCAACCTTGCTGAAAAGCGTCTCGGCGCAAAAATAGTCCTGCGCTATGCACAAGGATCGAATGGACTTGGCGCCGCTCGCCGCGAGGGCGCACGCTATCGCCGTCCCCGCTCCGCCAGCACCGAGCAGGAGATATCTGTGCCCGGGTATGTCCAATCCCAACTGTTTCTCCAGCGACAGGACGAAACCGATCCCGTCGGTGTTATGCCCGACCTTCGTGCCGTCGGGCCTCACCTCTATCGTGTTTACGACTTCCGTGAACTTAGCGGAATCGGCCAGGTCATCGAGATATTTGTGGGCCTGCGTCTTAAACGGCATTGTCACGCCAGTCCCGGCGAAACGGAGCCTGGTCATGTTCCCGATGGCTGGCCCGAGATCGGCCATCTCCATTTCTATTGGTATGTATATCGCGTCAATGCCCATCTTCTGGTACACGCTGTTGTGCATGTACGGAGCGGCGCTCTGGCCGAGCGGGTTGCCCATCAGCCCGAACAGCTTCGTGGAAGTAGTCGTGTTAAGCATTTGGCCGTTTCACTCCAGGATCGTAAAACTCGCCGAAGAGAGTCGCCTCGTCCGGCTGGTCCTTGATTATCGGCCGTGCCACATGCGTGGTCTGCAAGTAGTATTTCAGGCCGATGTTATCGGAGACCTGGTTTCCCCCCCAGACGCCGCAGCCCATGCTGGATGTCATCGGCATCCCGTTCTCGGCGCTCCCCGCGTTCGCCTTGGATTGCGGCTGGCGCACCATTATGCGGGTCACCGGGGCGCGAAGCGCGAGAGCCTCTATGTGGGCGTCGTCGAAGCTGTATATGCCGCAACTGTGCCCGCGCCCGCCGACCTTGTAAATTTCGTCCATCATCGCCAAGGCGTTTTCGAAACCGCCGTCGTACCGATAGAGGGCCAAGAGCGTCGTGAGCTTCTCGCCGGAGAATTTGTGCTCTTTGCCGATCCCGTCGCCCATGACCATGATGAATTTACGATCGCCCGATATTTCAAACCCGGCGGCTGCGGCGAGTTTCTGGGGCGCTACGGCAACCGTATCGACTATCCTGTGACCCTCGTCGTCCCACATCGCGCGCTTCAACGCCTCGCGCTGGAGGTCGTCCGCCAGGTACCCGCCTTCCCGGATGAGCGCTTCTACTACCCTGCCGTATATGCCGCCGTAGATTATCAGGTTGCCGTCTGCGGAACACCCGGAGCCAAAATCCGAGGTCTTACTTATCCTGGTGTTTCTCGCCGCGTCATCGGGGTCGGCGGTATCGTCGAAGATCATGGTGGCATTTCCTGCGCCGGAACAGTACGCCGGCTTGCCCGAACTGTGCGCGGCTTTGGTCATGGCAGGCCCTCCGGTCGCCATTATGAGGTCGCACATCCCCATCGACCGATTCACCATCGCCATATTCGGATTTTCCACGCATTGGAGAAAATCTTCCGGCTCGCCTATTTTTCGCAGCGCTTCGCGCATTATGCCGACGACCTCTAACGTGGTCTTTTTCGTCCTTGGATGAGGCGAAAAAACTACGACGTCGCGCGCTTTCAATGCGTATATAGCCGTGACTATCGGCGTGAGTTCGGGGTTGGTCATCGGTATCAGCGAAGTTATCACGCCGACCGGCTTGGCGTATTTCGATATTCCTTTTTCAGGGAGGTACTCCACGAGCCCGACGCTCTTTTGCCGCATGGCGTCGCGGAGAACCCCCAGAATTTTATGGCGTTTCCCGTATCGTCCCGCACGATCGCCCGCGCCGCTTTCATCGACTCCCATAAGGCAGAGTTTTTCAAATGCCGCCGGGTTGCCCGCCGCCCAGGCGACCGCCCGGCACATGCGGTCCACTCTCTCCTGCGGGTACTGTTCGATTATTTTTTCGGCGCTTCTGGCCCGTCCGAAAATTTCCTCGAGTATTTGCATTTGTTCAGGCGTTATATCGTGCGTCGCCATTTCCATTCACCTCTCAGCAGATATGTTATTTCCCTTCCAGGGCGTTTGTCAGAGCGTCCACCAGATCATCGCCGACCTGTTTGCGAATTTCCGCGTATACCGGCTGCGATGCCTTTATCACCTCGTCATAGAACCCGTCGTCGAAATTAAGCTCTTCCATGCCGCCAGCGACCAGTTTGTCCCGGTTCGAGGAGTCAATCTGCCCGAGCGTCGGGGCAATTTCCGCCGTCGCTTTCGCAACCGCCTGCCTTATCGCGTCCTGATACGCGGGATCGAGCGCTTCGAACCTCGCCTTGTTCATCAGGAACTGGTTCATGTAAAGCAGGTGTTTCGTGTTGACAAGGTACTTTTGGACTTCTTGGAAGTTGGAGCTCAGGTTGGTGTCGTTCGCGTTTTCCTGGGCGTCCACGACGCCCTGCTGGAGGCTCATGTAAAGCTCCGTAAACGCCAGCGGGGTCGGGTTCGCGCCCAATGCCTGCCAGAAAAGAAGATGGTTCGGCGAATTCATGGTGCGGATTTTTATTCCCTTGAAATCATCGATCTTTTCTATCCTGACGTTCGAGGTCATCACCCGGAACGTCGCGCCCTGAAGCACTCCGAGGCAAATCATTTTCGAGTCTCCGTATTTTTCGTTGATGAGCTTCGTGAACGGGGAGTCGTTCAGTGCTTTGTCAATCGCGGCGGCGTTATATTTCGCGAAGGCTAAAGGCAGGTCATAAACAGCCACGGCAGGCACAAATGTCGTCGTTTGCCCCGGCTGGCAGGAAACGATGTCTATATCCCCGGCTTGCATCTGAGTCTGGAGTTCGCTGTCGACCCCCAACTGGCTGTTGCCGAAATAGTCGACCGTGATCTTTTTGCCCGTGATTTCCTCGACATGCTTGCAAAACGCTATGCCCCAGAGATCTCCCGCCGCCCCCAGCGCCGCCCCGTTCCCATAGCGCAGGGTTATCGGATCGAGATTGTCATACGGGCTGGCAAAAGAAACGCCAGCCGCCGCCACAGAGAAGAGCAAAACCGCCAATACCGTTACATACAACTTTTTCATTGCTTGAAACCCTCCTTTATTTTTTGGCGCATTTACAGTCAAATAATTCAAATCCGTCTAAAGCAAGGCAAGGCTCAACCATGGCACGTAGGTGATGGCGAACAACGCCACGGCGAAAGCCAGGATGAAGGGCACCGCTTTTTTGGCCACAGTCATAGGCGGCCTGTCGCACAATGTGCTCGCCACGAAGAGATCCAGCCCAAAAGGCGGCGTCACCAGCCCTATCGACAGGCAGCAGACCATTATCACGCCGAAGTGTACGGGATGAATTCCAAGGGCTTTGACCACCGGGAGCAATATCGGAGCGAGGATGACGATGGCTGGGCCAGTGTCCATGACCATGCCCATGAGGAGAAATATCGCCACGATTATCCCGGTCACCGCGCCTGCGGAGGCAAAATTGCCCAAGATGAAGCCGGATATTACGGCCGGAGCCTTGAGAAGCGTGAGCACCCGCCCGAAGGCGGTCGCGAAAGCCAGCAGAAAACAGAGAGGGGCGTAAGTTTTAACCGCGCCCCTCAGGCACGGGAGGATCGAGTTATACGACATGGTGCGGTAGAAAAAAACCGACACTATCAGCGAGTAGAAGACCGATATGCACGCGGCTTCGGTCGGCGTGACAACCCCGCCGTATATGCCGCCCAGCACGATCACCGGGGACAGCAGGGCGGGAAGGCTGTTTTTCATGATTTTGAAAAAGCCCTGGCTTTTCAGCTCTTTCAGCTTTTCGTCTATCTTTTCCCTGTCCTCGCCATGTTTTTTGCAATACCAAACGGCATAAACCATGAGGCACACCCCGATGAAAATCCCAGGGAGAACCCCGCCAAGGAACAGCGCGCTGGTGGACACGCCGGTTGCCAAGGAATAGAGGACGAACGGGATGGACGGAGGTATTATGACGCCAAGGCCGCCCGAAGTCGCAACCATGCCGGCGCAAAACACCCGATCATAGCCCAGCTCCACGAGATACGGTATGGCCATTGCGCCGACCGCTGCGGTGGTGGCAGGGCCTGAGCCGGAAATAGCGCCGTAGAAGAGGCAGGTGAGGATGACGGCGCAGGGCAATCCTCCGGTCAGCCCGCCAACAAAATATGCGAAAACGCTGAAGAGCTTTCTAGAAATCCCCCCTTCGGCCATTATCACGCCGGCGAGGATGAAAAGGGGGACGGCGATTATCGGAGTCGTGTCGGCGCCGGAAAAGCTGTTGGTTATGAGCTGGTTTATCGAGCTGCCGGCATTGCTTCCCAGCAGAAGGGGGGTGACGGCGCTTACAATCATGCCTATCGCGATAGGGGCGCCAAGAATCAGCGCTATGCCAAGCACTAAAAATATCAATCCGGCCATTTCGGTCAACCTCCGTTCGCGCCGTGCGAGGCGTCGTCCTGGGAGGCCAATTCCGTCTCAGCCCTGGCCTCTTCCATGGTCGCCTCTATCGTGGTGCGGGCTTTTACATTGAAATTGCGGACGTCGTTCGCGATTATCTGAAGCGTCCTTATCACCGACATGCCAAAACCTGCGGTTGTGCATGTGTACATCAGCCACATCGGGATTCTCATAGCGGATGAGATTTCTTTCGTCACGTTTTTGATATTCGCGACGACGCCGAGAGAGCGCTGCAAAAAGACCGCGAACAACGCGAGCATGACAAAATCGCAGAATATCTTCACGGCATTCTGGATTTTCGCGGGGAAGAGATCCATCACCACCCCGACGCGCAGCATAGACCCCTTTTTCAATGTGAAGCCGAGCGACAGGAAGACCGTCCAGACGTAACAGTAGCGGCAGAACTCTTCCGGCCACGTCATCGAGTTGTTGAACACGTACCGGGCAAAAACCTGCGCGAGCATTACGGCGCTGATTAAGACGAGCAGGATTGTGAGAAGCGACTCCTCAAAATATTCGTCGAGCCATTTGAGCATGTTCACTAAATTACCTCGCTTTCCTGATTGAAGCGGCAAGCCCGTCCGTTTTGAAAATCATTCCGCAGTCACTTTTTGCCCTCCGCCTTGTCGCGCGCTATCTCCGGCATGTACCAAGGGGTAATTTCCTGCTCGAAGGCCCAGGTCCTCCACGACTTGTCCTGGTCGCCGCGCTTGCGGTATATGTCGTTGATGTTCCAGCAGCCCCATGTCACCACTGGAGCGTTCTCCATGAGGACGTCTATCACGCAGGGTTTGCCCGACGCGAGCGCCTCCGAGAGGATGGGCTTGAAATCCTGCGCGCGCTCCACCTTGTAGCCTTTGATCCCGTAAGCCTCGCCTATCGCGGCGAAATCCGGGGAATACGGCGCGCCGTCCTTAGTGAACACGGTTCCGAATTGATGGTCGTAGTGCTGGCGCTCAAGCCCCGCTATCGTCCCGAAAGCGCGGTTGTTCATCACTATCCACACTACCGCGATTCCCTCGGCGGCGGCTGTCGCGAACGGCGAGACGTTCGTCCCCATTCCCCCGTCTCCGACCAAAGCCACGACCTTGCGGTCTGGGCAGGCCACCTTGACGCCCAAAGCCGACGACGGGCCGTAACCCATCGTGCACAGGCCGCCAGGGGCTACGAACGTCCCCGGCTCGTAAATGTCGAACTGCTGGCCGCAGCCGTTTTTGTTCCAGCCGACGTCCGCGACGACGAAACCGTCGCGGGGCAGGACGTCGCGGAGGTCCTTCAAAATCCTTTCGGGCCGCATCGGATATTGATCCGACTGTTGCGCATCGGCGAGCGACGCCCTGTAGGACGCTTTCGATTTCGCTATCGATTCCGCGATCCCTGGGCGCCTGACGCCGCCCGGGTATTTCTTTTTCGCGGCGGCCAAAATGGAGCCAAGGGCGGATTTGGCGTCACAGGCCGCGCCGATGGCTGTTTGAAAGTTGCGGCCGATTTCCTCGGGGTTTATGTCGATATGTATCAATTTTGTCGGCGGCACGTCGAACGTCTCCCCCATGTACCACGAGCTGCAATCGGCCTCCGAGAGCCTGGTTCCGACGGCCATCATCACATCAGACGACATTGCCATCGCGTTGTTGAATTCCGTGCCCCAAAAACCGGTCATGCCCACTGCCAGCGGGTGGTCGTCGGGTATGGACCCCTTCCCCATTAGCGTGTACAGGACCGGGATTTCGAGGTGGGAGGCAAGTTCGGTTAGGATTCTGGCCGCGCCTGACGATATGACGCCCCCGCCAGCGTACAGCACGGGTTTTTGGACATCCCCGAGAGCGGAGGCGATTTCTGCGGCGGTTTCCTCCGATATGCCTGGTTTCGGGAGTTCGGGCAGATTGCCGGCCCTGTGCTCAAAAAAGCGGACGTCGAGCGGCATCGAGAAGATGTCCATCGGAATGTCCACGAGCACCGGCCCCGGACGGCCGGACAGCGCCAGGCGGAAAGCCTTGTCCATTATTTCGGGGAGAAGCTCGGGCCTGCCCACCCTCCACGCCCGCTTGACGAACGGCCTGTATATCTCGAACTGGCTGGCGTCCGAGTGCATGTTGACCTCCTGGTGTGGATGGCGCCCGAAATAGCAAGTGGGGACGTCCCCGGCGATCACGACCATCGGTATCGAATTCAGCCCAGCCTCGGCAACGCCCGTCGTGGCGTTCGTCAGCCCGGGCCCGAGGTGGGTCATTACGACGCCCGGAACCGCGCATCCCCTTGCTCGGGCGTAGCCGTCGGCGGCGTGCGCGGCTATCTGTTCGTGCCTCACCGATACGTATTCGATTTCGCTCTCCTTCAAAGCGTCGAGAAGAGCTATGACCGTGTGCCCGCAAAGCCCGAAAATGCGCTCGACTCCACGGCTTTCCAGAAATTTCACCAACTGGAACGCTACGAGGTCCTTTCTCACGTCACACCTCCAGAATTATGGGCGGGCGATCAAATTGCCCCCCATGATTATTTCCACTAGACAAAAATTAATATATTTATTTCGGAATTAAGAACCGTTATTATGATAAGCATGTTTTTATTTATTGTCAATATGCCTTTTATCAAAATATTTTCCCATTTTTAGATAAGGCGTTGCCGACGTTTGAGACGGGAAACCATTGAATTATTCCCAAAAATTGCTATCATGTTTCACGGGTCGGAAATTTTTTTCAATTTCAAGAGGCGATGATTTGTGAAAGAAGATTCGGTGCGTTCCGTTGAAAGGGCATTTTCAATATTGAAGTGTTTCACGCTCGACAACCCGAGGCTGAACCTCACCGCGTTGTCCGAGGCCATAAAACTGCCAGTCTCCACGACTCTGCGGATAGTGGCGACTCTCGTTTCCCTAGGCTTCCTTAAAAGGGACGACAGCAGGAGCTACTCCCTCGGGAACGAGATTTACCTGATAGGGGCGGTTGCCCGCGCGCATTTCAGGCCGCAGCAGGCGGCGTTCCCTTACATGAAGGACCTGCGCGACGACACGAAGGAAGCGGTGTCATTGTACGGGATGGAGGACGAGTTCCGCGTCTGTTACGAGCACGTCCCCAGCCTGCTCACGATGAGGTGCGTCGTCAGGGTCGGCGACAGGTTCCCCCTGTGGGCCGGCGCCGGAGGGAAAGCGCTCCTCGCTTACGCGGACCAGGCAGTCGTGGAGCGCGAGGCGGCGAAGCTGAAAAAAATAACCGACTCCACATTTACCGACAGGGAGGAATTCTTGAAAGAGCTTGCTAAAATCAGGACTCAGGATTACGCCATAAGCAGGGGCGAGCGGGAGGACGGAATCTTGTCCCTCGCGATACCGATATTCGACCGGGAGAAGAAAGCCAGCCTGTCACTTTCGATAGCGGGGCCTTCGACCAGGTTCGACGATGAAAAGGTGGCGGCCCTCATACCTCGCATGCAGGAGATGTGCACCCGGATTTCGCAGCAGATATTCCTCGTCTGAGTTTCAGCATGGCGCTGTCCGATTCGTGCCCTATCAGCTCTTGGACTGCAATAGCGGCTTTTATTACGCTGTCGAGGTCGTAGCCGGTTTTTATGCCCATCCCGTCCATCATGTTCACGACGTCCTCGGTGGCGACGTTCCCGGAAGCGCCGGGGGCGAACGGGCAGCCGCCAATTCCGGCAAAGGAGGAATCGAAGCGCTTTACGCCAGCAAGGAGCGCGGCATATATATTTGCCATCGCCATTCCCCTCGTGTTGTGCGCGTGAAGCGTCCAATCGACTTGAGGATGTTTCTCGGAAAGCTCTTTCATATACTCGTAAACCTGTTTCGGGTTTGCGAACCCCGTCGAATCCGACATGGAAATCTCATCGACGCCAAAAGACATATATGCTTCGGCTAATGGAGCAACCAAACCCAGGCCTATGGTCCCCTCGGCGTAATAGCCGAAAGCCGTGGCTATCGCGCCAGACAGCGTGAGGCCATTCGCGCCCGCGAACTCCGCGCACTCCTCGAAACTCCGCACGACCTCCTCGGGCGTCCTGTTGCTGTTTTGCTTGGAATGCGTCGGGCTCGCGGAAACTGTCAGCTTCACCTTCGTGACGCCAGACGCCAAAGCGCGCTCCATGCCGCGCCTGTTCAAGACGAGGGCCCTGTATTCCACTCCATCCTTTTTTCTTATCCCCCGCGCGACTTCGTCAGTATCTGCCATAGCCGGCACCGCTTTGGGGTGCACAAACGAGCCGATTTCAATCACGCGCGCGCCCGCGTCTGCCATGCGCTCGATCAATTCTATCTTCTGATCCGTTGACAATAGGATACGCTCGTTTTGAAGCCCGTCCCTAGGGCCAACCTCGCATAAGATTACCTCGCTGGGCAAAGTATAGTTGTGCATCGCCATCTCCCTCGATTTTCATTAAATGGAAAAATTATATTTATAATGGATATTATTTCCATAATAATGCTAATTTTATTGCTTGTCAATTATGGGGCTGATGATTGCAAAGTGAAAATTTGAGCTAGGGAAATTGACTTTATCGTTGAGGATGACAGAGGGAGCTATTGGGGATTGAGGTCAAAGCGGGATCAATGGTGTCTTCTGATGACGGCAAGTCGCTTTAGTTGTGGGAGTATGTCAAGAAAACCAACTCCATGTTTTGAGTTAAAAAATCATTTTAAGGACGCATAGGGACTCGAAATCATCACAAATCATATCGTCGATCTCGATATGATTTTCTTTGGCTGTTGATAACGCTGACATTTTTTGCTTCTTTGTGAGACTGTTCCAGACCTCCTTGAAAAAGCGCCCTCTTTGATTGGCCCTGATGTATTCAAGCACCAGGTCTATCGCCTGTATGTCTTTCTCGCGTTTTGCCTCTGCCCTGCCGCTGTTTATGACGAGTTTGTGCGCGGCGTAGGCTTCCGGCGTCGGGACGATGATATCAATATCGTTATATGCCACATCCATCGTGAACCGGGACAATATGTCGAGGTTGCGCAATCCCTGGACCCGAATCCCCAACGATTCGACATGATGCGCTTCGGCGCTGCCCTGTCCGCGCTCCTGCAACAAAAATTCAATCTCCATGCCGACGTCCTCATGGAGAAAGCGATGTATTCCGGCGTTTCTGCTGGCGTCGAGCGTAAAGCCGGTTTCCTCCATTCGGCTAATGAAATCCGTCCGATGTGGAGGCTTTCGCAGATTCCTGACCAGAAAATCAACGTCTCGGGTTCTCATCATG
>JAISQC010000088.1 GCA_031274465.1 Synergistaceae bacterium
GTATCCTTGAAAGGGTCGCCGACCGTGTCCCCGTTGACTGCGGCGGCATGGGACGGCGAGCCCTTGCCCCCGTGGTTGCCGGATTCGATGAACTTCTTGGCGTTGTCCCAGGCGCCGCCCGAGTTGGACATGAATATGGCCATCATCACTCCCGTGACTATCGCTCCGCCCAGAAGCCCGCCGAGAGCCCCGGCGCCTAGGAAGCGCCCCACCGCTATCGGGGTGATGACCGCCATCACGCCGGGAACGATCATCTCCCTTAGCGCGGCTGCGGTCGAGATATCGACGCACTTCTCGTATTCGGGCCGCGCCGTGCCCTCCATTATGCCCGGAATTTCGCGGAACTGCCTGCGCACCTCCTCTATCATGCGCTCCGCCGCCCTGCCGACGGCCTGTATGGAGAGGGCGCTGAATATAAAGGGGAGAACCCCGCCGATGAAAAGGCCCACCATGACCTTGGGGTCCATCAGGTCTATCCTGTCGAGCTTCGTGGCAGTGGCGTACGAGACGAAGAGCGCCAAGGCAGTGAGAGCCGCCGAGCCTATCGCCAGCCCCTTGCCGACGGCTGCGGTGGTGTTGCCAACAGCGTCGAGCCTGTCGGTTATGCCACGCACTTCCTCGGGAAGCCCGGCCATCTCGGCGATGCCGCCAGCGTTGTCGCTGATCGGGCCATACGCGTCGACGGACAGGACCATGCCGGTGATGGAGAGCATCCCTACCGCAGAGCAGGCGACGCCGAACATCCCTCCGAAATTATACCCTATCAGGATGGCGGCGCAGATGAATGCAACCGGCGCAACGGTGGACTTCATGCCAACCGAGATGCCGGCAAGAATATTGGTCGCAGTCCCAGTGACGGAGGCTTCGGCAATTTCTTTGACCGGCTTGTAGTCAGACGACGTATATATTTCAGTGACCTTGCCGATGATGACGCCGCAGGCCACCCCCCCGGCCACCGACCAGAAGAGCTCGATATCCCCGAACATCCACCTAGTCAGGAAATACGTGCCGGCCGCCATGAAAACCCCTGTGGAGTAAAGCCCCATGTTCAGGGCATTTTGCGGGTCGCCGCCGTCCCTGACGCGCACGAACAGCGTGCCGAGCAGCGCCGCCACTATCCCTACGGCACACAGCAGCATCGGGTACGCCAGGCCTTTGGTCTGCATGGAGGCAAAACCGATCGCCATGGCGGCGAGGATGGAGTTGACGTAGCTTTCGAAGAGGTCCGCCCCCATCCCCGCGATATCTCCTACGTTGTCTCCGACGTTGTCCGCGATGACTGCCGGGTTTCGCGGGTCATCCTCGGGGATTCCTGCCTCCACCTTTCCGACGAGGTCGGCGCCGACGTCTGCCGCCTTGGTGTATATGCCTCCACCGACCCTGGCGAAGAGGGCGATGGAACTCGCCCCAAACCCGAACGCGGTCATCGCGCCCACGTCCCCGAACGCGAAGTAGGCGCACAATACGCCGAGCAGCCCGACGCCGACGACGGTCATTCCCATGACGCTGCCTCCGCGAAACGCTATGCCGAGCGCTTCGTTCATCCCCGTCATGGCCGCGAACGACGTCTTGCCGTTCGCCTTCGTTGCCACCCTCATTCCGACATAGCCGGTCAGAGCGCTGCACAGCGCCCCGGCGACAAAGCAGGCCGCAGCAGGGAAGCCCAGATAATATGCGAGCGCGGCGCCGACCACGACTACGAATATGGACATAGACCTGTACTCCCTGTAAAGAAACGCCATCGCCCCGCTTTGTATGATTGCCGACAATTCCCTGATGCGGGCGTTTCCCACCTCGTAAGAATTGATCCGGGAAGCGACGAGCATTGCGTAAATCAGAGCTAACGCGCCCGCCGCGGCCGTTATCGCGCATGACGCCGACAAACCTTCCACGATCTTCTTCCACCCCTCCACGAATGCGTAAATTATTGACATGACGTTCATTATGCGGGTTATCCCATAAAAACATCTGATTGTAATTACGTAATTATTAAACAAAAACCATTCTGCGGATAGTTCGCTCTGCTCTGTTTAGCGGTGACAATTATACATCGACTCCCGTGAATATTCTTAAATTACGCACGGCAGTACAGCTAATTTTAAATGAAATGTGGTACTATATGCCATAAGGATAAACGCTCGAATTGTCTCGGAAATTGTCATTTGTCGGATTTAGTTAGATTATAAATATTCAATATTTTTTAACTTTTCGGACGGAGAAAAGATGAACGACCTTGCAGAACAAGAACTGATTGTAACTGAAACGCAGGAAACCGAAGGCTCTAACAGGCATGTCGTCAAAGTCCCGGTAGATATGCTCGTAAACAGCACAGGGGTAATAGCGCGCGACGTAAAGACAAAGAAGGGCGCTGTAATTCTCCCGGCGGGAGTCGATATAGCCCTCTTCGAAACCTCGATGAGCACCATCGCCAACAGGATGGAAAAAGAGGGCATCTCCCACGTATACCTCGAAGTGCCCCAGCAGCTCTCCGATTCGGAGATAAACCAGATAATAGAGAGGGTCTACTCCGACGGGTCGGAGCTGATAAGCAAGGAAAAGGCCGCTGACGTCATCAAAGGGCTGGGCAGCATGTTTCAAAACATCCGGGAGGACGACATATCCAGCGAGATAACCACATCCGCCACGAACATGAGCGCGGATCTGACGGAGGATCTGATCAGAAACCCCCAGGTGGCTTTTTCGCTGGGCAAGGTGCAGGATGCCGACGAATACACGTTCGTCCACTCCTTCAACGTCGCGGTCCTCACCGGATACCTCGCGAACCGGCTGCGCTCAGGCGAGAGGGATTTCCTCCAGCGCGTGATAATGGGTTCCCTGCTCCACGACATGGGAAAGGCCAAAATTTCGCTCGACATACTAAACAAACCGGGGCCGCTGACCGGGCCCGAATTCGCGGAGATGAAGCGGCATCCGAACCTCGGCATCAGCATGGCCCTCAAAAGCGGCGTCACCGACCCGGTCATCATAGAAATCATCGGAGGGCATCACGAAAAATGGTCGGGGCGGGGATATCCGAAGGGACTCAAGGGGCCTGATATCCCTGAGACGGCGCGCATCGCCGCAGTAGCCGACGTGTTCGATGCCCTGACCGCAAAACGCGTTTATAAGAGTTCCATGTCCTCCCGAAACGCCATCACCATAATCCTCAAGGACTCCGGCGCGCACTTCGACCCCAAGGTCGCCCGAGAACTGCTGGTGAGCCTCGGCCTATATCCCCCAGGCTCGATCGTGGCCCTCTCGGACGGAAGGATCGGCATAGTCATTTCCGGCGGGGGGAAAGACCTCGTCCGACCGATCGTCCTGCTGCAGGGAAACGGCAAAGATCAAAAAAAATCGGACGTCCCGGACTTCCTCGACCTCAAGAGCGCGCCGGACATCTGCATCGCCCAATTCCTAGGCCACGGGGAAAAACGCGACCTAGGCTACATCTTAGCTTAGGAAATGCTGAAATAAATAACATGCCGGCTGCAACGGGCGTCAATTCAGCGTTTCTTTAAAGGTTAGCCGCATGTCGCAACAGTATGTTTTTTCTCACCTCGGCGGTTATCTCGCGCCCGCGCTCCATCC
>JAISQC010000089.1 GCA_031274465.1 Synergistaceae bacterium
GCGAATGTTTTAATGCGGCACGCCATCACGAAGGACGAGGCGGAAAATCTCATCGACATGATTCCGAGGATAAAGGCCGAGCCGTATCAGAGCGGCGATTTCAGGCAAATCAACGAGCATTACGAATCCATCATTAAAACCCGTGACTGCGAGCAGCTCATAACCCTTACCATGTCCATATACCAGAAAAAACATTTTCTGATGAGCCGTAACCGCAAGTTCAGCGCACAGGAAGAGACGTTCATGAAACGGGCGGAGGACATGCTTTTCGATGAACTGTCCGTGGCCCTAGCCATCCCAAAAGGCCAGGTGAAAGCATATATCGCGTCCAGGGTCGGCAAGTAACTAAGGGCCCGCCCGAAAATCCGGATTAGCTGACTTTGCGCCGCTCGAAATTACTGGGGTCAAGGGGCTCGCCCCTTGCAGGGTTCGGGACGGAGTCCCGAGACTAAGCTTTGAGGGCTCGCACTGCTTCTGCCCACAAGCGCGCCCTCCACTCGCCTATTGCCGGGCCGGCGAGGTGGCTTGGGATTGCGCGCTGCGTGGCATAATCCATCGCCTCGTAGTATTTTTCGGCGCGCGCCAGAAATTCCGGCAACTCGCGCGAATGAGCCAGAATTATCATGGATAACCCGTCCGCTCCAAGAGGATGGCGGCGCACGCGCTGGAGCAGCCCCGCGATTTCGTCCGGCGGCGAGGAATCCGAAACCCGTATGTTGGAGGCCGCAAACGACGCGCACTTAATCCAGTTCCTCGGCAAAGCCATGGCGCGCTTCCAACCGCCCAGCGCCTCCGCGCCGAGACAACAGATAAGAGCCGCGAAACGGACCTCAAGCAGGCCGGTCATCGCGGAAACTCCGTCAAGGGTTTGCATGGCTCGTTCGAAAACACCACTCGGGAGGGCGTGAAGCTGCGGGTAGGTCACGTCGAGCAGTCCGGCGTCTTGGAGGCGCTCGAAAAAAACGGAAGGGCGATTCGCGCACATCGCCCTCTTCAATTCACCGGCAATGCGCTCGGACGGCTCGCCTGCGATTTCGCCCCTTGCCGCGCCCATCATGCGAAGCGTGCCCGGCTCTATCGAATAGCCGAACAGAGCCGCCTGCCTCGCGGCCCGCAACGCCCTCACCGGGTCGTCCGTAAAATGTTCCGAGGTCGCCCTGATTATTTTCATGCCGATGTCGAGCGCCCCGCCGAAGGGGTCTACCAGATTCCCCGCCCGAATGTCGCACGCGATGCTGTTTATCGTCGTATCCCGCCTGCGCAGGTCTTCTTCTATCGTCGTCCTCTCGTCGTATGACGCGGAAAACCCCCTGTAGCCGCGCCCCGTCTTGGAATCCCGCCTTGCGAGTGCCACGTCGCACCAAGTTTCGCCGATATTCAGGCGAAATACGGGAAATCCGCCGCCCACTGGCACCGCGCCCTTGAACAGCGAGCGGAAGGCGCGTTCGCTCAAGCCCGCCACGACGTAATCCTTGTCGTGGGGGACCGCGCCGCGCAGGGCATCCCGCACCCAGCCGCCTACGATGTACGCCCTGCCCCCGGCGGCTTCTACGGTTTCGGCAAACTCAGCCTCGTCCAACTAGCGCTTGTGGATTACCGCTTCGGGGTCGGCGTATGCCTTATGGAGGCCAAACGCGTCCGCCACCGCCGCCACCGTCAGCTTGCCCCGGCACGTCGCGAGCCCCTTCGAGAGGGCTTCGTTTTGCCTGCACGCATCGAACACTCCGAGGTTCGCCAACTGCAGCCCATAGTCGATCGTCGCGTTCGACAGCGATATCGTCGAAGTCCTCGAATACGCCCCCGGCATGTTGGACACGCAATAATGCACCACGCCTTCTTCTACGAACACCGGGTTGTCGTGGGTCGTGGGGCGCGACGTCTGGGCTATGCCGCCCTGATCTATCGACACATCCACGAAGACCGAGCCGGGGCGCATGCTGCGGAGATGCTCCCTCGTGATGAGCTTTGGGGTGGCGGCGCCGCCTCGAAGCAACACCGCGCCGATCAGCATGTCCGCGTCGATTATCTCTTTTGTGATGGTGTGGGAGTCGCTGTACACCGATATGCAGTTGAACGGCAGTATTTCGGACAGGTATTCCAGTCGCTTGTGGCTGACGTCGGTTACCACTACTATGGCCGCAAGCCCTGCCGCGATGCGGGCGGCATTCGCGCCCACGATCCCGCCGCCGACGATCAATATTTTGGCGGGCGCCACGCCCGGGACCCCGGTCGAAAGCACGCCGCTTCCGCCGACGTTCCGGGCGAGGTAGTAAGAACCCATCAGCACGGACATCCTGCCCGCCACTTCGCTCATCGGCTGGAGCAGCGGCAGACCCCACGGCTCTTCGACCAGCTCGCAGGCGACGCATATGGATTTGGAGCGCAAGCACGTTTCGGTTAGCTCTCTATTAGCGGCGAAATGAAAATACGTGAACAATATCTGGTTTTCCCTGATAAGAGGGTATTCGGGCGGGAGGGGCTCTTTCACCTTGACGATCATGTCGCACTTGGCCCAGATTTCGTCGGGGCTTTGGGCTACGACCGCCCCGACGGCGGAGTACTCCTCGTCGGAGAATCCGGCCTCGAGGCCCGCATCGCGCTCGACGCAAACTTCATGCCCCGCCTTCACGTAAGACGAAGCCGCCGCTGGCGTTATCCCGACGCGGTATTCCCCGTTTTTTATCTCCTTAGGACAGCCGACCCTCATGACGAACCCCTCCTGCGATATAATTTTTTTCAGACTCTTCATTGGTCACGTTATTTTACGCCAAATTGTCGATTTTTTGTGCGCCATCTGCGATAATAAGCGTGGATTTTTGGAATCGCAACGCAAGGGATACAACGAGGGGTGACGGATATGAACAGCATGGCGCTCGACTCATCGGACTGGAAGATATTGGACGAGCTTCAGGAAAACGCGCGCATACCAACTGAAGAGCTGGCCCGCAAGCTTGGGGTTTCCGAAAAAGACGCGGCGGACCGAATCAGGCGTTTGGAGGAGGAAGGCGTGATAACCGGGTACAGGGCGGAGATCAATCCGCGCGCGTGCGGCTACAACATGTCGGCGATGATAAGCGTGTCCACGGACGGCTCGTCGCACGACCAGATAATCAACGACGCCCTCGCCGAAACGCCGGAGGTCACGTCGTGCTGGTCGATCACCGGCGCGTCGGATTTCCTGCTCGAAGCGCACGTCCCGTCGCTCGAATTTCTGGAGGAGCTGCTGAACGACCTCGCGCGGCACGGCAGACTCACCACCAGCATCGTCCTCCCGAGGTACGGCAGGAGAAGGAAAATTCACCCTCCCCGCCAAAGCATGACGGACTGACGCCTATCTGATCAAATTAATTATATCCCGCTGCAATTGGTTAGCCTGTCCCGACACCGACGATTCCGCGTGGGACAGCATGTTGGTTTTTGTGAACTCGATAATCTGCCTGGCGGACTCGACGTCAGTTATGCGCGAGCCGGCGGCGCTCAGGTTCGCCATCGCCGCAGCGTCGTTGCGCTGGCCGGACGCCAATTTCGCCACCGATTTGGTAATTTTTGCCGTAAAGCTGGACACCCCAACCCCGGACATCGACGCGACAATACCGGAAGCTATTTTCATAACGCACCTCCATGTGACCTACCGGGGGACGACGACGCCTCCCCTCACCCCAAGTTCACTCCGTCCGCGACCTCCTTCAGCGCCCGCCGCAATTCGTGTGAAAATTTCTCAAGGGCGCCGTCCAGATCCGGCGTTTTCACGCCGCCCTTAGCGATCGTCTCGAGGGCGAGGCTCGCCTCCTGAAGCGAGACTGCGCCGAGGTTCCCCGCAAGCCCCTTCATCGTATGCGAAAGATGCACGGCTTCCTCGAAATTGCCCTCTCCAAAAGCCGCAAGCACCTTGCCCTCGTACTCGCCATAACCTGCGCCAAATTTATCCAACAATTTCTTATAGAGGTTTTTATTATTCATCAGACGCCCCAAGGCATCTGGCACATTGAACGCGGATTCACCGTCAGCCATTTTCGCTCACCATTCGCCTTTCATATAAAAATGAGTATGTCCAACGCGATTATATCATAATTTAAAACTTTAACAATTAACGCTCCGGAAAAAAACCCGCCTTTCAAAATGGAGTCCTGTTTATTTCGCCGCTTTTGCGACGGCGTCTTTTTTGTTTTTGCGCTCTGACCTCATCTGATATTTTTTCGCGTGCGGGTCGCCCCTCGTCGGGACTATGCACAGGAAGGTGAAATCGCCGCTGCCTATGTTCCTGAAGATATGCCTCGATCCGCCGGGGACCCTCGCCCAGTTGCCGTTTTCGAGGTCGTATCGCTCCCCGCCAACTTCCACCTCGCCATGCCCGCCAAGGGATATCAGCAGGTGATCCCACTCGTGCTCGTGGGCGGGGATGGACTCCCCTTCGGGTAGGATGAAATGGCGCGCGCAAAATTCGTCCCAGCCGTTTTCAGCCCAGAAAACATTTCTCTTGACGACTCCCGGCGCCAATGCGGAAGCGTCCAAAACCTCTATGTCCGAAATTTTGCCCCAGTTCTTTTCCCCCATCCCAGACCACCTCCGTGATATGTTTAAATTATATCAGAGTAGGCCAAGCTCTGTGGCTAAAATTACACGAACGTAGTAAACTCTTCTCTAAAATAATTTCCCGGGAGGTTGCGCGGTGGATACAATAATAAGATGCGCTATCATCTTGTCAGCCCACAACGGATACGAGCCCTTCGTCGGGGACGTGGGCATCGAGGGAGGGCGCATCGCCAGAGTCAGCGGGGGAAAATTGCCCGGTCGCTATGCGCGCGAAATCGACGCGTCGGGCAAAATACTGATGCCGGGCCTCGTGAACGGCCATTGCCACGGAGACATGACCCTGATGCGCGGAGCGGGCGACGGCATGACGCTTTTGGAACAGCAGAGGGAGTTCGACGGCCACGAATGGTTTCGCGGATACCTGTCGGACGAGGACAGGATGCATTCCAGGATGCTGACCTACTGCGAGGCGCTGCTGTCCGGTACGACCTTCATCCTCGAGAACATGTACTGGGGCCTTGGGGACGGCTCCCAGCGCGCCATGGCGCAAATCGGGATCAGGGGCGCGCTCGCCGAGGACATCCGCACGGATTTCCTCGACTCAGACAACCTTCTGAGCGACGACCAGCTCGAATGTTTTCGCCGTCGCTGCGATGAATTCGGGATAATCCCGGTCATAGCGAGCGTTGCGGAGGAGGACTTCGAACCGGCCAGACTGCGCTCCATCGCGGAAAAAACGCGGCGCTCCGGGATGCTCAAGACCTGCCATCTGGCCGAAACGGAGTGGCGGCTCGACACAGTCCGCGAAAAATTCGGCACGACGCCGGTGAGGATGCTGGCGGATCACGGCCTGCTCGAAAACATGATATGCTCCCACGCCGTGCACGTCGATGACGATGAAATACCTCTGCTCGCCGCCGCAGGCGCGCGAGTCGTGAACACGCCGTCGTGCGAGATGAAGATAGCGGACGGCATAGCCCCAATCCCGAAATTCAGGGCGGCTGGGGTGCCGGTGGGGCTCGGCACGGACGGCGCGCTCTGGAACAACTCGAACGACCTGTTCGGCGAGATGAAGTGCATGGTTCTGCTCCACACGATAAATTCGGGCATACGGACCTTCGGCCCAAAAGACGCGCTCGACATGGCGACCATCGACGGCGCGAGGGCGTTCGGCATGGAGCGCGATATCGGGACTATCGAGGAGGGAAAGCTGGCAGACATGATACTGATAGACGCAACGCCGCCCCACATGACGCCGCTTCGGACAGGCGCCTTGGAAAACGTGGCGTCGTGCGTGGTATTCTGCGCCACAGGCGCCGACGTAACGGACGTCTTCGTAGGGGGGCGCCACGTAGTCCAGAGCCGGGCGGTCACGACGGCGGACGTGCCAGCCCTCTGCCGCAGGGTAAACGAAATTTCGCGGACGGTAGCCGAAAAATCATCTCGCCCGAGGGGGGTTATCTGATTGGACATCGGCAGAATAAAGGGCCTGGCGCGCAACCTAAAAGGCGAAATCATCGAGATGCGCCGCCATATCCACATGCGGCCCGAGATATCGTGGCATGAGGCCGAGACGAGCAGCTTCATCGAAAACAAGCTCATCAGCTTGAAGCTTGACAATATCAAAAAAGGGTTCGGCGGAACCGATTCAGGGGTGACGGCCGAGTTGTCCGGGGACCCGTCGGGCCCCTGCGTCGCTCTGAGGGCCGACATAGACGCGCTGCCGATTAATGAGGAAAACGCACTGGAGCATCGCTCGCGCAACAAGGGGGCGATGCACGCGTGCGGGCACGACGGGCACACGGCCGCGCTGCTCGGGGCCGCTAAGATACTGTCCTCGATGAAAGAGGCCATTCCGGGTAAGATACGCTTCATATTCCAGCCCGCTGAGGAGATAGGAGCGCCTTCCGGGGCGCAGGTCATGATAGCCGAGGGGGCGCTCGACGGCGTCTGCATGATCGGCGGGATGCACCTGTGGTCGTTCGTCCGCACCGGGCTCGTGCAATGGAGAAATGGCCCGGCAATGGCGTCGTCGGACAGGCTGAGCGTGGTTTTCACCGGCAAAGGAGGGCACGGCGCAATGCCCCACACGGCCATAGACCCCATAATAGCCGTCGCCAATTACGTGCTGGCCATACAGACGATAACGAGCCGCGAGATAAACCCCCTCGAATCCGCCGTGGTCAGCATAGGGAAAATCGATTCCGGGGACACGTTCAACATCATACCGGGCGAGGCAAGGCTGATGGGGAGCCTGCGCTCGTTCAGCCCCGACGTGAGGGGCGCCATGGAAGAGCGCCTGCGCCGGATCGCTGACGGCATAGCCTCGGCCTACCGCTGCTCCGCTGAGACGACGGTCGCCTATATGCTGCCGAGCCTGGCAAACGATCTGAAGGCAACCGAGATATTGCGCGAAACGGCGGAAGAGGCGGTTGGAAGCGACAACGTCGAGGAGTCGGCGCCACTGATGGTGTCAGAGGATTTCGGGCTGTACCTGAAGCGGGTTCCGGGGACTTTTTTCTTCCTTGGGGCAGGCAACGCGGACAAGGGGGCGAACTTTCCGCACCACTCGCCGCGTTTCGAC